>NZ_BAAJMJ010000029.1:0-400 GCF_057552415.1 Pseudoalteromonas sp. NH0006-26 | reverse complement strand
TGAGTATATGTATGAATCAACTTTTAGATTACCTAAAATTAGACGCAGTAAACTTTAGTATGAAATTTATTTTTGATTTCATTCGAAATGTCGGTTTGTGTGCCATTATTTTTGCAATAGCCAAAGTCACATGGGAAGGAGCTGGAGTGAATATATTACCAAAAGAAGTTAATGCTATTTTTCTTGGTATTGTTGCTATTTCGTTAACTCTTCTTAATATCTTTCAATTTTCTGTAGTCGCAATAAATCACTTTAAAGGTTTAAATAAAATCACAGCCTATATGGTGACTATTATCTTAACTCTTTGGGTTCAAGCTTCTATGTATCATTTGTTAGTAATACAATCCAAACTAATAACTGGCGGCTAAAATACTCATAACAAGTTGCTCAAGCAGGACTG
>NZ_BAAJMJ010000027.1:0-584 GCF_057552415.1 Pseudoalteromonas sp. NH0006-26 | reverse complement strand
TGTGCTTCTATGGAGAGAAAACTATGCCGTATAAAATAAACTTTTTTGCTAGGCCAATTGATACCGGATACTCATTGCATTGGGAAAACTTTCTCATTGAATTGTCGCTTGGGATAATCTGTACCGTTATGGCGTTTTATGGCTGGGAAAAAGGTATGATTCTTATGGCTGCGCCTGCGGGGGTCGTTGCAATTAGTTGCCTTGGGCTTGTTTTCTTTTCATTAATTCGGTTTGCGTTAGATAAGTTAGGTCAAAAAAAATCCGGCTAATGGAACGCTATAATGGCGGTGAAACAAGGTCTAAATATGTACACACATAACAAGTTAGTTAAGCTCGCCCAGCAAGCTGGGCTGGGACGCATACTCGTTGGCTGGCGCTTCGCGCAGTATAGCCAACAAGCCTGCGCCCCTCACTAAAGCGTTAGCTGCCAATGAAATCTCGAACTATGAGTCTAAATTTACAAGTTTCCAAATTCTGCCTTATTTCCTTCGGCGTTATTATGGTTATCATATTTGGCACTCCCGTTATTAGTAATTTAATAGTAATGGAGTTAATAGATATTTCAGGGTGTGACTTATCTCCTT
>NZ_BAAJMJ010000026.1:0-660 GCF_057552415.1 Pseudoalteromonas sp. NH0006-26 | reverse complement strand
TTGCCTGGACTGCTCAACGATACAGTAACGAAGAAGTGTGTAATAGCCATTGAACAGCTGGTAAAACTAAGTTGATTGGGTAACACACCTCCTAATTTCCCTGCTGCTGCCGTCATTCCTTGCCTGATTAAGTTATAGCACAGCAGTACGCCCCATAGTTCTTGCCTAATCATATCTGGGCGTTTACTTCTTAGCGTATATTCGCTGTTAAGAAGTGATTGCTTCATCTCGCGGTAGCCCAACTCAATTTCCCATCGGTATCGATATAATTCAACCATCTCATCACCTGGAAATCGCATTGGGTCTACCATTGACGATAACATTCGATACGTTTTCCCTTTTATCGTTTTCGTGACTAATCTTGCTTCGACGTATTCAGGCAAGTCAGTGAATTTCTTCCTTGCCTGTGGTGTGCTGGTTAAACGTATATGCTGGTCCTGTTTGCTAAAGCTACGTAGCACCTCATACTGAAGGTCTTTTTTCGCGGGTATCATCCAGTGTCTTTGCTCACCTGCTTGATGCCAACGATTTAGCAGACCAAGAGAGTAATATCCCTTATCAAACAGCGTTAAAGAATTATTTGGAGTCGTGCTTACCAACTCCTCGGCCAACTTCATTTCATTGGTGCGGTAACCCGAGAAGGCGCTATTGATAAGTTGA
>NZ_BAAJMJ010000025.1:0-916 GCF_057552415.1 Pseudoalteromonas sp. NH0006-26 | reverse complement strand
CCTATGCCACAAACTCGTGAGCACATCCTACTTTCTCGCCAAGTTGGCGTTCCTTACATCGTTGTGTTCATGAACAAATGTGACATGGTTGATGATGAAGAGCTTCTTGAGCTAGTAGAAATGGAAGTTCGTGAACTTCTTTCTGAATACGACTTCCCAGGTGATGACTTACCACTAATTCAAGGTTCTGCACTTAAAGCACTTGAAGGCGAAGAGCAATGGGAAGCTAAAATCATTGAGCTTGCAGAAGCACTTGATTCTTACATTCCAGAGCCAGAGCGTGACATCGATAAGCCATTCATCATGCCTATCGAAGACGTTTTCTCAATCCAAGGTCGTGGTACTGTTGTAACTGGCCGTGTTGAAGCTGGTATCATCAACGTGAATGACGAAGTTGAAATCGTTGGTATCAAGGACACTACTAAGTCTACTTGTACTGGTGTTGAGATGTTCCGTAAGCTTCTTGACGAAGGTCGTGCTGGTGAGAACATTGGTGCACTTCTACGTGGTACTAAGCGTGAAGACGTTGAACGTGGTCAAGTACTAGCTAAGCCTGGTTCAATCAAGCCACACACTACATTCACTTCAGAAGTATACGTACTTTCGAAAGATGAAGGTGGTCGTCATACTCCATTCTTCAAAGGTTACCGTCCACAGTTCTACTTCCGTACAACTGACGTAACTGGTGACGTACAGTTACCAGAAGGCGTAGAAATGGTAATGCCTGGTGATAACGTTAAGATGACAGTAACTCTAATCGCGCCAATCGCGATGGACGAAGGTCTTCGTTTCGCTATCCGTGAAGGTGGCCGTACTGTTGGTGCTGGTGTTGTTGCAACTATCGTTGAGTAATCAACAGTTGTAATGCATTAAGCATTAAAAAAACCCGAGCTTAGTCTCGGGTTTTTTAATGTCT
>NZ_BAAJMJ010000023.1:0-1282 GCF_057552415.1 Pseudoalteromonas sp. NH0006-26 | reverse complement strand
GTGATCTTCACCCGATAAAGTGGACACCGTCCACGTTTCAATTAACTGCCAATTCAAACTCGGCAGGTGATTTATATCCTAAACTCGAATGCAATCTCTGTCTATTGTAAAAATAATTTAGGTAAACCTTTAATTTTGATAATAGTTTACCGCTGCTATCAAATTTATTTCCTCGAATTAAATCTGCTTTAAGCGAATGAAAAAACGACTCGACTTCTGCGTTGTCAGTACAGCACCCGGGTCTATTCATACTGGCTTTGATGTTTTTGCTAGCCAAATACTTTTGTACAACGTGAGCACGGTATTCTGCGCCTCGGTCAGTGTGAAATAATACACTTTCTGTTGGTTGTCGTTTTTTTATCGCAAGCCTTAGCGCCTTTAACGTAAGCTCCGTTGTTTTGTTTTTACCAAACGCCCAGCCGATTACTCGACGTGAATATAAGTCGATAACCACAGCAAGGTAATGCCAACGAGCGCCGACTTTTAAATACGTAATATCGCCAGACCATTGTTGGTTGATTGCCGTGGCCTTTTCACTATCTTTGCGTTTATTTTCTATTTCTTTGTAGAAAAACTTAACCTTCGCCGGTTTACTGTAAGTCTTAAGAGCTCTGGCTCTTAAACCGTTTTCTCGCATTAAGCGGGCAACACGTTTTTGGCTTGTGTTTACACCTTCTTTTTTTAGCGCATGAAATACGCGTGGGCTACCATAGGTTTGATGATTTACATTGAAGACGTGTTTTATCTTCAGCAACAAATTAGCATCTGACAGCGCTCTAGCTGACACTGTACGCTCACGCCAAGCATAAAATCCACTACGCGACACATTAAGCCAAGAACACAAGTATTTGACGCCTAAGGCTTGTCCGAACTTTTGGATGAATCCAAATCGTTCTGATGTACTTCCGCCAGATACCGTTGCCACTTTTTTAGCAGGTCATTCTCCTGCTTAAGACGCTCATTTTCTTTCTTAAGCTTGTGAATGTTATCCAGCTCTTTTTTTGTTGGGAGTTTACTCATTGTTTCATTGTTGCTTTGATAGCGCGGTACGTTTTTAAACTTACCTTCTCGATACTCTTTTCGCCAACGACTCAGCATTAACGGATGAATATCTAGCGCCTCGGCAACGTCCTTTGACATGACATCGTCTCTTAAGCTTAGTTCGACTGCTTTGATTTTAAAATTAACTGGGTAAAACCATGTCTTTCTAGGTTGAGTATATCTAGGCATTTTAGCCTCCTCAAAGTAATGAGGAGGTGTCCACTAAAACGGGTGAGGAGCA
>NZ_BAAJMJ010000022.1:0-1579 GCF_057552415.1 Pseudoalteromonas sp. NH0006-26 | reverse complement strand
TAGACATAATGACTCCCACACGGTGTTAGCCTCCGCTTTTCGTGGGTTAGCTTAATTCAAAGCCAGAGCCATAATTAGTTTGTCAAATAACTAAACAGCAGAGGCTAACATGAACAAACATAGCATACTTTTTATCGGACTTGATACTCATAAAGAATTCAATGAAGTCGCCTATATTGAAGAACATAGGGGGGCTCAACCTGTGCACCTTGGCCGAATTTCGTCTTCCAAAGTGGCCGTTCAAAAGCTTGTTCGTCAGTTTGAATCTAAATACCCTGGCGCAACGCTACACTTTGTCTATGAAGCAGGTCCTTGTGGTTATTGGATTTACCGATTAATTACCAGCCTTGGCCATTGCTGTTATGTGGTTGCACCCTCTCTTATTCCTAAAAAGCCTGGTGAGAAAATTAAAACAGATAAACGTGATGCCCTTAAGCTTGCTAAATTACTTAAATCTGAAGATTTAACACCTATTTATGTTCCAGAACCTGAAGATGAAGCCGTACGCGATTTATCTCGCGCACGCGAAATAGCCATGAAGGATTTAAAAGATGCCAAATATCAATTAAAGGCGTTGCTGCTTCGCAATAATATTAATTACAAAGGCACTGCAAATTGGTCACAAAAGCATTTACGTTGGCTCACTGAGCTTGTGTTGCCACATCCCGCGCAGCACATCGTTTTACAAGAGTTTTTACACACGATTAATGAACGAATAAGCCGACTTGAACGGCTAGACAATGAGCTAACACATCACGTCCATCAATGGCGATATTACCCTGTAGTAAAAGCAATACAAGCTATGCGTGGTGTTCGTTTGTTGGTCGCCACTGGCGTTGTGGCTGAGCTTGGCGATTTATCGCGCTTCGACCATCCCCGTAAATTAATGAGTTATCTCGGTCTTGTACCTAGTGAACACTCGAGTGGTGATAAACGCCATATTGGCGCCATCACAAAATGCGGAAACAGCCGAGCAAGGCGTCTTCTCGTTGAAGGTGCACACACTTACCGGTATGCGGCAAATATATCCACAGATATGCAAAAACGACAAGAAGGTTTACCAAAGGACATTATTGATATTGCATGGAAAGCACAACTTAGGCTCTGCAAGCGCTATAAAAAAATGATAGCCAAAGGAAAACACTACAACCTGGTTGTCACCGCCATTGCCCGAGAAATGATTGCATACATATGGGCAATTGCAAAAGAAGTGGTGCTTACGCCAGTGAACGCAAAACTTAGATTGGCAAGAGTACCCGCATGATAAACGAATTAGAGTTAGTGCATGGGATCAAGCATCGGGTGTGGCACAACCACCGACGGCGTTAGGATGGCATTGCAGCTAACGCTGCATTGAACCACGAACATAGACTGAAGACAGGTGCTACGACGAAATAAGTAAGGTCTGCTCTGTTACTAGAAATAGTAATAACCAACGAATATCAGCAAGATAACCGACGACATTACTTGCTTCATCCTATGTATTAACTCGCTCTAATTCGAGCTGAAGTAATTATGGCTTAAAAAGTTAGGCAGGGATCAGTGTGGCTTAACTTGACAGTGGGAGTCATACCAACGC
>NZ_BAAJMJ010000021.1:0-1655 GCF_057552415.1 Pseudoalteromonas sp. NH0006-26 | reverse complement strand
TTCGCCGTTACTTGTAAATAGCGGTGATGTTCTCATTTCTTGTAACTGAGCTAACGACTCATATTACAAATTTAAACTATGCAACTATTTATATAATTTTCGTTTCATATGTGGTGGGTGATACTGGACTTGAACCAGTGACCCTCGCCTTGTAAGGGCGATGCTCTCCCAACTGAGCTAATCACCCACATATAAATCAAACGCAACTATTATAATAAATAGTACTGGACTTTAACCAGTGAACCTCACCGTTATTTTAAATAGCGGTAGTTCTCTCTTTTCTAATTGAGCAATGGCCCATATAGAATTTAGATACGACACATCAAAATGTGGTGGGTGATACTGGACTTGAACCAGTGACCCTCGCCTTGTAAGGGCGATGCTCTCCCAACTGAGCTAATCACCCGCATCTAAACAACATCACATTGCTGCGTTGTTGTGGGGCGCTATTATAGATAGAGTTGTAAATGTGTCAACACTTGAATGATAAAAATGTGCTGAATGAAGCTTTTATAATCAATACAATGTAAATAGTGTTCACTTTATCAACAAGGCAACATAAAACGAACAATAAGCATGCTTGGCTGGGTGCTAATGTAACTACATTTATATGCACTAGATAGGGCTATGTTGATCTTTAAGAGTGAAAATTCATTTAATTTAGGGGTAATTGACTTACCGAGTCAGGGTTGCAACCAAGAAATCAAAGTTAAACTTTCTAGTTCAGATCATCCTGCCTATATTATTCAATTGTTTAAACCACTCAAATTAGCAAGTTGTTTATCGCTTAGCATAGTTAAGCTTTACAATTAGCATTTAATAAAATCCAGCTAGGTTATGATGGAAGTAGGCCCGTTTTAGGCAAAAAGCGGTGGTAACTCAATTTGCATATAAATGTATACCTTTTGAGTCCGATGTGAATAGGTACTTTTAGTATTATAAAGTCGTTATTCTCAACTCAAACGCAAATGTGGCACACTTAACGTAACTCATGGTTACTAAATACTATGAAAATCTACTTTTTAGCATGTATGATAGCCAGTTTGTTGAAAATTAAACCATTTAAATAATGTCGCACAAAAAACTGTTGACTTTATTTTGGGGGGTGCATAGAATGCGCCCCGCACTAAGCGATACACGACGTGGTTATCACCGAGGGTATTGAATAAGTTGGGGCTATAGCTCAGCTGGGAGAGCGCTTCGCTGGCAGCGAAGAGGTCTGCGGTTCGATCCCGCATAGCTCCACCAATTTTTAGTGTTTGTCCTAGGGTAGCAGTTTTCTGTGTCCCCATCGTCTAGAGGCCTAGGACACCGCCCTTTCACGGCGGTAACAGGGGTTCGAATCCCCTTGGGGACGCCACTTAACTTTTAGTTAAAGGCGGTTTTACCGAGAAAATAGCGTAACACATAAAGCTCGAGTCTTTATTTGTACTATACGCCATTACCTTAAGAGCTCAGGATGTGAGCTAAACTAATCAATCGTCCTAGTGACACTTTTTAGTGTCCCCATCGTCTAGAGGCCTAGGACACCGCCCTTTCACGGCGGTAACAGGGGTTCGAATCCCCTTGGGGACGCCACTTACTATTATATAGTAGGGTAGTGTTATTAAAGCTCGTCTGAATCGAGTCTAAACTTTCAGTTGTCCTAGTGACAC
>NZ_BAAJMJ010000020.1:0-2618 GCF_057552415.1 Pseudoalteromonas sp. NH0006-26 | reverse complement strand
TGCGTTAAGGGGTGAACAACGCCACCACCGAACCTAAGCCATTGTGCCGTAAACACTAAAGCTGAATCAAACTGAAAATGCCAAGCGTTGAGAATCCCTCTTAAACGCCTTGTTAGCTTTCTTTTTGTTGTAACTCACGTTCAAAATTATCAAATATTTCTATCAGAGCACGAGTTTTCCAAACCCGACCAATATCGGATTCTCGATTAACTCGACCACTATAAATACCAAGTAAAAAAGTTTGGTCACGATTTGGGCTAAAGCGTTTTCCGTCTCTAAGAATTGAGTCAGTAGTTCTAATTCGCTGCATTACAGGAGAGCCAGATTGACCTTGCCGAGTTCTTGAATCAATGTACATAAGAGGAAGGTCATCTACGTCAATGTTTGGCTCAGAAGCGATATAGCCATTGCTCCATATCGGAAAATTATCTGTTGATAATCCAAAAGGGTAACCAATAATACTCACTTTACTTGCGACTTCTCCCGTATACCAAGAATGGGTTATGTCGAATGCAATTTCAAAAACTTGAACTTCACTCGGGCAAAATGGAAGTCCCACAGCATCAACTTTTTCATTATAATGTTCAATCCATCTTGGTTCCCCTTCACTATCGTATAAATCAACAGAGAACCATTGAAAACTATTGGTCATCAAACGATTATTCTCATCTTTAGCAGATACAGGAAGCAAAATAGAAAGCTTATTAGGTATTGCGCATTCTCGGGATAAGGGTTTGTCAGTAAAAATATCTCGTCCCGTGACATTATGCTTATTAGTAAAGAGCAATACTTGTTCATTATATTTAGCAAAAAAAGCAGTTCCTTTTGCTAAAGACAAGTCTTCAAACTTCATCTCAATAATAAAAGACATAAAAGATGCAGGGTCGATGGAAACTACTTTTTGTCCGCCCTTACTTACACTCTTCTGTTTCAATTTGCGTTTCCTTGGTCTTTGTGATTTGGGCAAAATAACATTCCTTATTGAATAAATAGTGGTTTAACCTAAAAGTAAAGATAGAGAGCTAACGCCCAGCGAAGGGGCAAATTTGAAGCGCAGCGAAAAATTTGTCCCGCTTGCGCTGTTTGTTATGTGCTCTCATTCTTTGAGGTAGGAAACTCTTGAACCTCAAAGGGTTTAGAACAAGTTTCATTCCATAGCTGATCTTGAACTGAAGCCATTATTTCACGGCTTACAGAGTCCTCTAACATTTCATTTAAAACATCATCGGGAATCAATACTTTGTGTGAGTGTCCTGGCTCGATTGATGTCGGACAGCCATCATCAATCTTATACAGGGATAAATTTGAGTGGACCCAACCATAAGTAGAAAACCAACGCCTATGTTTTATTGATTCCAAAATAACTTTAAAAATATTTGTTTTTCTCCACGGGTGGAGAATCGACAACCCGGATATATGCACAACCTGAGCTGAGGGGTTTTGAATGAAAACATATACGCCAGTTTTAATATCGTCTTCTTCACCTTCTAGCCCATAGATCAGCTTTACGGCTATTTTTCTCCTAGACTTTAATACATTCCAGAGAAAGACAAAGCTCGAAAGGACTGCTCCATAAATTGCCAAGAATTCAGTTAACTTTAGATCCAATATCTGCTCCTAACTCTCAACTCCGATCGGCACATAACGCCCGCATAAGCTGCGGAGCATGTTGGACGCTTTTTGCGTCATTTTCTCTTAAGCAAAAAATCGGACAATGTGAGGCGTCAGATTTGATGCGTTTGTTATATGCCTAGTTCTCTGAATGAACGATGTCATATTTTTTTGTTATATTTTTGAATATGAATTCTGCATTATAACTAAACCCATTAGTCGGCTTTTCTTTAAAACAAACAATGGTATTTGACGAACTAGGCTTTGAAATATTGTAGGTTTGACCGCCAGTGGTAGTTGTCGTTGCATTACCATAAGCATAATTACCAGAACCATATACACTAGCTGTTGTATTAGAAGTTGTAGGAGTTGTGTAGGTACTATTTTTTGTATAGCTATTAGCATCGACTACGACAAAGTATTTATAACCATTTTCAATGGTCAATTCAGCACTTCTAAGAAGAGTGAAGTCTGCAACCCGCTCTCTCCCTGTATAACCATTTCCGCGAAAAGCTACTTTAAACACATTTTGATCAAGTTGTGTTTCAGAGTAACCACCCGAGTATCCGCTGCTCTGATATGTAGTTGCACACCCAGATAACAAAATTGAGGATAGTAATAATGTAGGTAGAAATTTCATGCTGACTCCTTTTGGCATATAACGCCGCCAGCAATTGCGCCGCGTCTTTTGCGGCGTCGATTGGCTGGCTTTGTTACGTGATTTTTGGTTTTGCATAATTAATACGACAAGCTCGCCGACGGCGCCGAGATTACACTAGCCTTTATTGAATGTTTGAGCAATACGCTGATGGTTGAATTTTGCATGTGCTTTTAATTTTCCCTTGACGCCTCAAAGTCACTTTGGCAGTACGCCAAACCTTTTTGTTTTATTTTTTCTTTTGCTTCCAAGTAATGCCTAGTATGAAGCGACCTCGGTTTTTCTTAAAGCCCACCCTTCATCTTTTTTCTTTGATGATTAGCACTTTCGTCTGGTTTGGCTGAGCACG
>NZ_BAAJMJ010000019.1:0-2962 GCF_057552415.1 Pseudoalteromonas sp. NH0006-26 | reverse complement strand
AACAAAGACCCGTTTGGGTTGTATGGTTAAGTGACTAAGCGTACACGGTGGATGCCTTGGCAGTTGGAGGCGATGAAGGACGTATTAACTTGCGATAAGCCTAGTCAAGCTAGTAAAAAGCACTTGAGACTAGGATTTCCGAATGGGGAAACCCACCTGCTTGCAGGTATCGTTAACTGAATACATAGGTTAACGAAGCGAACGCGGAGAACTGAAACATCTAAGTACCCGTAGGAAAAGAAATCAACCGAGATTCCGAAAGTAGCGGCGAGCGAAATCGGAACAGCCCTTAAGTTTATTATGTGTTAATGGAAGGCTCTGGAAAGTGCCACGATACAGGGTGATAGTCCCGTACATGAAAATGCATTTTAAGTGAAATCGAGTAGGTCGGAGCACGTGAAACTTTGACTGAATATAGGTGGACCATCATCTAAGGCTAAATACTCCCAACTGACCGATAGTGAACCAGTACCGTGAGGGAAAGGCGAAAAGAACCCCTGTGAGGGGAGTGAAATAGAACCTGAAACCGTGTACGTACAAGCAGTAGGAGCCTACTTGTTAGGTGACTGCGTACCTTTTGTATAATGGGTCAGCGACTTATATTTTGTAGCGAGGTTAACCGATTAGGGTAGCCGTAGGGAAACCGAGTCTTAACTGGGCGAATAGTTGCAAGGTATAGACCCGAAACCCGGTGATCTAGCCATGGGCAGGTTGAAGGTTGAGTAACATCAACTGGAGGACCGAACCCACTAACGTTGAAAAGTTAGGGGATGACCTGTGGTTAGGAGTGAAAGGCTAATCAAACCGGGAGATAGCTGGTTCTCCCCGAAATCTATTTAGGTAGAGCCTCGGACGAATACTTACGGGGGTAGAGCACTGTTAAGGCTAGGGGGTCATCCCGACTTACCAACCCTTTGCAAACTCCGAATACCGTAAAGTAATATCCGGGAGACACACGGCGGGTGCTAACGTCCGTCGTGAAGAGGGAAACAACCCAGACCGCCAGCTAAGGTCCCAAAGTCATAGTTAAGTGGGAAACGATGTGGAAAGGCCCAGACAGCCAGGAGGTTGGCTTAGAAGCAGCCATCCTTTAAAGAAAGCGTAATAGCTCACTGGTCGAGTCGGTCTGCGCGGAAGATGTAACGGGGCTAAACTATGCACCGAAGCTGCGGATTCAGAATTTATTCTGAGTGGTAGGGGAGCGTTCTGTAAGCGGTTGAAGGTGTACCGGGAGGTATGCTGGACGTATCAGAAGTGCGAATGCTGACATGAGTAACGATAATGCGGGTGAAAAACCCGCACGCCGGAAGACCAAGGGTTCCTATCCCATGTTAATCAGGGTAGGGTAAGTCGACCCCTAAGGCGAGGCCGAAAGGCGTAGTCGATGGGAAACGGATTAATATTTCCGTACTTGGTATAATTGCGATGGGGGGACGGAGCAGGCTAAGCAAGCATGGCGATGGTAGTCCATGTGAAAGTGTGTAGGCTAGTGACTTAGGTAAATCCGGGTTGCTGTTAGGCTGAGACACGAGACGAGTCACCAAGGTGATGAAGTTGCTGATGCCATACTTCCAGGAAAAGCCTCTAAGCTTCAGATTATACCGAATCGTACCCCAAACCGACACAGGTGGTCAGGTAGAGAATACTAAGGCGCTTGAGAGAACTCGGGTGAAGGAACTAGGCAAAATCGTACCGTAACTTCGGGAGAAGGTACGCTCCGATTGGTGATGAGACTTGCTCTCTAAGCTGATTGGAGCCGCAGTGACCAGGTGGCTGGGACTGTTTATTAAAAACACAGCACTGTGCAAAATCGCAAGATGACGTATACGGTGTGACACCTGCCCGGTGCCGGAAGGTTAATTGATGGGGTTATCTTCGGAGAAGCTCTTGATCGAAGCCCCGGTAAACGGCGGCCGTAACTATAACGGTCCTAAGGTAGCGAAATTCCTTGTCGGGTAAGTTCCGACCTGCACGAATGGTGTAACCATGGCCACGCTGTCTCCACCCGAGACTCAGTGAAATTGAAATCGCAGTGAAGATGCTGTGTACCCGCGGCTAGACGGAAAGACCCCGTGAACCTTTACTACAGCTTGGCACTGAACATTGAACCTACATGTGTAGGATAGGTGGGAGACTTTGAAGCAGAGACGCTAGTTTTTGTGGAGTCGTCCTTGAAATACCACCCTTGTAGTTTTGATGTTCTAACGTTGGCCCCTGAATCGGGGTTACGGACAGTGCCTGGTGGGTAGTTTGACTGGGGCGGTCTCCTCCCAAAGAGTAACGGAGGAGCACGAAGGTTGGCTAAGTACGGTCGGACATCGTACGGTTAGTGTAATGGTAGAAGCCAGCTTAACTGCGAGACAGACACGTCGAGCAGGTACGAAAGTAGGTCATAGTGATCCGGTGGTTCTGAATGGAAGGGCCATCGCTCAACGGATAAAAGGTACTCCGGGGATAACAGGCTGATACCGCCCAAGAGTTCATATCGACGGCGGTGTTTGGCACCTCGATGTCGGCTCATCACATCCTGGGGCTGAAGTCGGTCCCAAGGGTATGGCTGTTCGCCATTTAAAGTGGTACGCGAGCTGGGTTTAGAACGTCGTGAGACAGTTCGGTCCCTATCTGCCGTGGGCGTTTGAGAATTGAGAGGGGTTGCTCCTAGTACGAGAGGACCGGAGTGAACGAACCGCTGGTGTTCGGGTTGTCATGCCAATGGCATTGCCCGGTAGCTACGTTCGGAACTGATAAGCGCTGAAAGCATCTAAGCGCGAAGCAGGCCTCGAGATGAGTTCTCACTAGACTTTTAAAGTCTCTGAAGGGCCGTTGAAGACTACAACGTTGATAGGCAAGATGTGGAAGTGGTGTGAGCCATTAAGCTAACTTGTACTAATTACCCGTGAGGCTTAACCATACAACGCCAAACGCGTTTTATGTGATAGTGAAACAAGCGAAGAAGTTAATA
>NZ_BAAJMJ010000018.1:0-9109 GCF_057552415.1 Pseudoalteromonas sp. NH0006-26 | reverse complement strand
TGCCATAAACGGCTAAAAATAGTTGGCTAAATTTTGTGAGGCACGAACAATAGCCAACTGTTTTTTGTCCGATTTAATGGCCTTGTTAAACCACATTTATACCATTTTTTGAGCAATATATTTAAGTAACTTAACACCTTCATCAGTCAAAATCCCATTTGAGTCAATAATTTCTAACATGTTACAGCCACTTGAATGAAGCACTCGTATGCCTGTTAGTGCCCCACCATTTAAACCAGAAACTAATCCATTATAAATTCTGTTTTGCACTACCCTAAAGAAAGTTTTCAGTTCAACTGCGGTCATCGAGAGTGTAGCTGCCACACCGATAACATCCGAGATAATGCTTTGTAGGATAAAAACTTTTGGAGGACTAATTTCAATTCCGCAGTAGTCCAATGTTTCAGGAAAAGAGGGCTTTTTATCAACTGTCGGATTAGTCATCTCTACTTTAGCCCCTTTAACAGCAGTTACAACAGTGTCGACATCCATAACAACGTCATTTTCAGTTTCAACGAAACAATCGCCTTCAGCATGTATGTATTTACTGCCACCACTAGTGAAACTGTCAGATATCCTAATCCCAGAACTATGGTGTTCACCACCAGTTAAATCATGGAACCCAAAATACTCTTTACACCTTGGACATTTACTTGGTCTGGTAGCAAGTAGCATACTGATTTTCAGCCCACAATTTGAGCAGTTAATCTGATACTTATTCATTTTCTTTTTCAACGACTGTCTGATTTAGAGTGACAACACCTTTGTTCGATGCTTTGGCAACCTTTGTATAATTCTTCACCTGACCACCATTGATGATGATTGAACCACCAGAGTCTGCTTCGAACGCACTTTGCTCAGGTTTAGGCTGGAACTCAACTATGTTATCGGGGATATTAGTTGCGATTTGCTCTTTATGGTCCAAGATACGATTTAGGATTATTAACAATGCTCCTAGCAACATGCTAAAGACAGAAAATATGATAGTCATCTTACTTGCGCTGTAATCTTCACTTGGTATAGCTAGGTTTAATGAGTTACGAATAACATCATCAACTAGTGGATACCAAAAGGGAGAAGATGTCCCTGTTAAGCCAGCAAAAACCAAAGAGCCACCGATTAGATAGCACTGATTAGGCTTAAGTGCTTTAACCAGTTTAATTATTGAATCTATCGGCATATTACCTCCAGGTATTAAGACACATGTAAATATGATGATATCAACATATAACCAAGTGAGAGAGTGGTTTAACAATTTAATAGTGCGCTCATCGCGCATATTTCTGCCGACGCTACGCTCATTTTTCTGCATAATATAGTTTTAACAAATAAGCTAAGGTATTACTATCACTAAGTTTTCTAAAACTTTAAAAAAAGTTAAATAGAACAATATGCGCGCGTCGCTCATTTTTGTGAATATATGCGCAAAGCAGAGTTTGATCACCCAATTGACTTTTATATTATCCAATATCAATGACAGGTTTTCGCTCAAAGCAGTCTTGAAAAAGTAAGTATTTTCGTTCTACGTTCATTATATTTTGGCTGGCCGACAATCGCTGTAGATACGCACATATTCCGTGTATCAAACCGTACCAAACTTGCCATGGGTAAAGACGTGGTCGCGGTTGAGCAAAAACTCGAAAAAGTGATCCCCAAAGAATTTAAAGTAGATGTACACCACTGGCTGATACTGCACGGCAGATATACCTGTGTAGCACGTAAGCCTAAATGCGGATCTTGCATCATTGAAGATTTGTGTGAGTTTAAAGATAAAACGGAATAATATTTAATTCATTGCGGTTGTTATATTCACAAACCAGTTATTTTCAGAAATAACCTTTGCAAAGTTAAAACGAGTCATTTACTCATATTTTATTACTAGCTCAGACATACTAAAGCCACACAACAATGGCAGATTAACTTTGCTAGATAGGCATAAACATATGTTTTTTATAGATAAATATTACTTAAAGTGAAATATCGACACATATAACATAAGAGAAAATGTGTTGCGCTATACTCCTTTTTTTAGCCGTCTATTACCAACGGCTAATCTCTTTAAAAATAATCTTTATTTTAGCGATAGACTGTTTTACTTAATGAATATTAAGGCTTATTTACTGTTAATTATTTTCTTTATTGCTTGCATTGCAGGATCATATCCTGAAAAGTATTGCTTAGACGATAAGCTCACAGGCACATGAGGAGGGACCCAAATACGATGGTCTTCTGCTTTAGAAGCTTGGTGAAACTGAGAAGAAATAATACCCCAAGTGCCGCTATAGGGTAATTTAAACCAACCCGCCTCACTTAACGCATTAGGTCTAGAGCCGCTCGGTTCACCAACCAATATTGGATTACTAAGTCGGTTAATATCCAACAATAGACTGTGAGCAGCAGAAAAGGTATTCCTCCCCATAACCACAAATAGTTTGCCATTTGGCTTTATTGATTCAAACTGTACCAATGTTTTAAGTAAAGGTGGATACGTACTTCCATCACCACCAGCATTGTGTCGTATGTCCAAAATAATGTTATCAGGTTTCAATAGCGAAATTTTATCTCTAAGCTCATGATTAAAGCTTTCAAATGATTGTGAACCCGCGTTATGAACATAGTTATACTGAACATAAAGCGCAGATTGTTCAGGAATATACTGATACCAATACGCTTTTTTCGCTCGAAGATTATGAATTTCATCACTATTAGCAAGTGCTGGTAATTTAGGAAAACCACTAAAACTCATGACTTTACGTTTTGGCGTAACCGTTTGCTGCACGCCCTTAGCACTCTCAATCGTAATGGTAATATCATTAGCATCATCGACAATATTTAAGCCTTCAAGCACTTCAGCTAACCCCAAATAATGAGGCGCCAACCAAAGGTGCTGCATTTCATTATCCCTTGCATTCACCTTTTTAGTTCTAGCTAACGCCTCTTCTATTGCTGTATTGCCAATGCTAACGACTTTACTCCCAATTAAGTGCTGATACTCTTCTTCAGCAGCCACAATGAAAAGACCGTCACTGAATAAGTAAAACTGTAATGGTAGTTGATTAAAAGAGCCGGTTTTGGCGTAAGCCGGTACAATGAAGTTGTGACCATTCCCCGTAGACGCAACTAATTTCATAAACTCGAATACGATTTGTTGATCTGACAGCGTAGGAATTTTTTTATTAATAGTAGCGACCATTCTTTCAAAGTTGTCTTCACTTATTGAGTGATACATATTGACGTGAAGTCGTTTTATTTCAGATACCAGAAACTTAAGATCATATTGCCATGACTCTACTCTTGATAAATCGTTAGGCAGAAATACGCCTGACACCTCTTGAAATGACTTTAAGCTAGCAATTTTTTTAAAATGAACATTGCCGATTAAGTTTTTTCTATCGTCATACCGGTAAGCTAATGACTTGTTGATCCAAGTAATTGCATTTTCTGCTTGGCCAAGCTCAGCATAAGCTTCTGCAATGCTGATCATAATATCGTTAGCAGGCGCTGACCCATTTGGAACATTAGACAAAATAGTACCTAAGTCTACTGTCTTTTTAAGTGCAGCAATCGCTTTTTCCCACTCTTGTAATTGAAAGTAAGTTAAGCCTAATATGTACCACGTATCGCCGTCATCTGGATATTGACGTGTCAATGATTCAATAATGGGTTTCGCTGCTAGCCAATTTTCTTGGCGAACTAAATCGAGTGCTTTTTGTCGATCCGCATAATATTGAGCAGGTTCTTCTACCTGACTAAAAGAAGGCGATCGGCCAATCGAATTATTTGTCATTTTACTCGATTTATCTGATGCGAGTGATTTAACCGAGCAAGAAAGAAATAGCGTAAAAATAAAAATCTTTATAAGGAGATTGAGTTGCATAAAAATTCCTGTATTTAAATTAACTTTAAAAGATAGGCGGATCATAGCCATTCAGGACTGCATGTCGTCCGAAATCAGGATTTCATACTTATTAAACGTATTTTTGCACTTCTACGAGGTGGTTGTAGGTTTCAATTTTTCACGAATAAACTGAGACGGCGTTTTGCCTAACTCTTTTTTGAATGTAGCGTTAAATGTAGATTTTGAGTTAAACCCTGACGCTAAAGCAATATCCAACAGAGCGACTGTATTATTCTCCCCTGCCAATAGCTTTCTCTTTACATCTATTATTCTTAAACTATTTATGTAATCGCAGAAATTTCGATTACAGCCCAAGTTAATAGCCCAAGATATATCTTTCACACTAATCCCGGTACTCATCGAAACGTCCGTCACGGTTAACCTTGGCTTTTTGAACATTGCATCTTGTAAAATATGGTTTTCAATATCAGCGAAAATACGTTGTGCTAAAGCGTGTTCTTCTTCGTCATCTCTCGACTCTTCATGCTCGACCAACTTCTCGTAAGATATCATTCCATCAAACAATTGAGGATGCCTAATAACTTTAAAGCCTAAATAGCAAGATAAACCCATGAAGATAGCTTCATTTATTAAATACCAAAGCATTGCTACAAAGTCTGATGTGATTGTTTGAAGATTCATCCTAATTAGATCTGTAACAGTTACAAAGGTAAATATAAACAATGCTTTTAGTACCCAGTTTAACTTATACCTGTCAGCATCTGAGCTTACTGCATTTACAGTTTTGTGATACCGAGCAATAATTAGAAATGAAAGTGCCAAGTATATTAATTGGCTTAATGTACCAAAGGCGATGATAAGCTGTGTGTAACTGGTAAAAGGAAGAGCAATAAACGCCGCAACAAAGTGAACGCTTTTTTGCGGCGTTGTCATTGCCACATCATTTACAAGTGATCGAATAAAGAAATAAAGCATAGGGCCAATGACTAACGTAAATACTGGCGTAACTAAATAATATTGCGTAGTTGTATTTGTTCCTTCTAATACATTCATAACACTGAGAGTTGCTTGAAAAATAAAGAACAAAGCCAAGCTACGATAACGTTCTTTGTTCCAGATTAATAATGCGATAAAGCTCACTTGGCATGCAAAAACAATTTGTACAATATGAACCGGAAATAACGCTAACGTTTGTAAAATCATAAAATTGTATATGCCATGTAAAACTGTTTACATAATAAGTGTTTTTACATATTAAACTAAACATTGATAACAACAAAGCATTCCCACTCTTAAGTTACACTACAATAAAGTCCACTTTAATTATCTTTTGGCTGGCCGACAATCGCTGTAGATACGCACATATTCCGTGTATCAAACCGTACCAAGCTGGCTATGGGCAAAGACGTGGTTGCTGTTGAGCAAAAGCTCGAAAAAGTGATCCCCAAAGAATTTAAAGTCGATGTACACCACTGGCTGATACTGCATGGCCGCTATACCTGTGTAGCCCGAAAACCTAAGTGTGGTAGCTGTATTATTGAAGACTTGTGTGAGTTTAAAGATAAAACTGAGTAGCCATTTGACAAGTGTTCCTCTGCTAATGCATTCTATTTCTTAATGTAGGTGCCAAACTTTGGCGCCTTGCACTTTTCTATACTACAAATTTATTAAATAAACGCCTATACCTGCCCCCTTGCGAAAAGCAATTATTAGAACATTTTCAAAGTATTAATTTCACAAGTCTCACTCCTTTAGTTATGCTATTGAGCATTATAAAATTATAGTGCGAACCCTCTATGTTACCGTTACTTCGTATATTACTAATTGAGCAAGACCCTACCACCTTAAACGAGCTTTCGACGAATCTGTCGAAAACAATTGCTAATTTCGAGCGAAACGATATACATATCGATATTATTGAGTACCTTGAACTTGAACAAGCACTGGAGTGTGTAAAGGAAGATGGTGATATTCAGGCCGTTGTACTTAGTTGGGATGTGCAAAATAAGGTTGGTGAACGCACTTATAGTCGTTTTATCGAGCAGCTAAAGAGGATCCGCCTTGAATTACCTGTGTATGTTATTGGTGACGACACAGAGGGGCTAGAAATTGTTAATGAGTCGGAGGAGATTGAGTCATTCTTCTTTAAAGATGAAGTAATCTCAGACCCTGAAGCAATTTTAGGTTATATGATCAATGACTTCGATGACCGCTCAGAAACGCCTTTTTGGACAGCGTACCGTCGCTATGTTGGCGAGTCGAACGATTCATGGCACACACCTGGGCACAGCGGTGGTTCAAGCTTTAGAAATTCTCCCTATATTAAAGATTTTTATCAGTTTTATGGCCGTAATGTGTTTGTGGGTGACTTGTCGGTGTCAGTCGATTCGTTAGGCTCATTATCAGATAGCACCAATACCATTGGCCGTGCCCAAGAGTCAGCTGCTGCTACGTTTGAGGTGAAGCACACTTACTTCGTCACTAATGGGTCATCCACTTCAAATAAAATCATCTTGCAGACACTGCTTCGCAAAGGCGATAAAGTGATTATTGACCGTAATTGTCATAAATCTGTGCACTATGGCATTTTGCAATCAGCCAGTTTACCCATTTACTTGTCGAGTATTTTAAACCCTAAATATGGGATTTTTGCGCCACCGTCATTGGCTGATATAAAACAAGCAATAGAACAAAATACCGATGCAAAATTACTGGTTCTTACCGGTTGTACTTACGATGGTCTGCTAAGCGACCTCAAACAGGTAGTAGAATTTGCTCATCAGCATGGTATTAAGGTGTTTATCGACGAAGCGTGGTTTGCTTACTCGCTATTTCATCCAAGTTTACGGTATTATTCTGCGATTCATGCTGGCGCTGATTATGTTACTCATTCAGCGCATAAAGTGGTATCGGCGTTTTCTCAGGCATCGTATATCCATGTAAACGATCCTGATTTTGATGCTGACTTCTTTCGCGAGATTTACAGTATTTATGCCAGTACATCGCCGAAATATCAGCTTATCGCTTCTCTTGATGTGTGCCAAAAACAATTGGAGATGGAAGGCTATAAGTTACTCAATGCCTTGTTAAATCATGTAGACGAATTTAAGCAACAGATGGCATCACTAAAGCAGATTAAAGTGCTTGGTAAACAAGAGTTTACGGAAATATTCCCGCACTTTAGTGATGATAACATGGGCCACGACCCGCTAAAAATTCTTATCGACATTAGCGAATTACCCTATTCATTAAAAGATATTCATAAGTATCTGCTGGATGAAATTGGCTTAGAAATAGAAAAATACACCCACAGTACTATTTTGGTGTTACTGACTCTTGGCGGCACGCGCTCGAAGATCATTCGCTTATACAATGCGTTAAAAAAACTCGATAGTGGCAAGGTAAAACTAGCCACATCGACACGACGTTCTCGCTTACCGGAGAATTTACCAGCTATAGACTTAGCCTGTATTCCAAGCGAAGCTTTTTATGGCGAGCGCGAATCGGTACCTATTAGCAAAAGTAACAACCGCATTTGCGCCGGTTTAGTTACGCCCTACCCGCCAGGAATTCCGCTTTTGGTTCCGGGGCAACATATTACACAAGAGCATATAGACTATCTGAAGGAGCTTGCAGGACAAGGATTAACGATTCAGGGCAGTTTTGATGGCGAAATATATGTCCTTAAAGGTAAAGTTGAGAAGTAAAAATATCGCGTAATACAGTTTTATGATTAGGAATTGCTTATAATCGTACTTTACAGATTTCAAAGAATAAATTGAGGTAAATTTAAATGCGTTTACTACATACTATGTTACGGGTTGCTGATCTAGATAAATCAATTGCCTTTTACACTAATGTGCTAGGTATGAAAGAGTTACGTCGTGCAGATAATGAAGAGTATCGCTATACCCTTGCCTTCGTCGGCTACGGTGATGAAACTGATACAACAGTACTTGAACTGACCTATAACTGGGATACTGACAGCTACGATTTAGGTAATGCCTATGGCCATATAGCGATTGAATTTGATGATATTTATAAGGCCTGTGAGGATATCAAAGCAGCTGGCGGTAACGTTAGTCGTGAACCAGGTCCAGTAAAAGGTGGCAAAACGGAAATTGCATTTGTTAAAGACCCTGATGGATATGCAATTGAACTTATTCAGAAAAAATCATAAATAATCACGGGTAGTATTTTACCCATAAAAAAAGGTGCCTTGAGCACCTTTATCGTAATTGACTATCTTTACTGCCACGGCGATTAAACGCGTTAGCATTACTTGGTAGCCCTTCTAATTCCGCTTGGCATGAAATACAGTAGCGCACGCCTGGTAATGCTAACCTTCTTGCTTGTGGTATTCTCTCGTCACACTCATCACAAAGCTCAGCGCTCGCTCCTGAAATTAGGTTACTTCTTGCGTATTGCACTGCATCATTAACACTTGCATCTATTTGATCTTGAATTGCGCCATCTCGCGCCCATCCACTTGCCATAAATCCTCCTCATTTTTTGGAAGTTTTATGTAGATTAACAAGTAGAATATTTATAAGCCCTGAATAAAAAACACAGATACTTTTAATTAAGTCTTTTGAGGTTGAACAATACTTGAGTGAATATCGTGACTCTAGGCTTTGATAAACCTAAATGTTTAATTTAGAGAGGTATTTTATAGACGAACGTAAGAAGTGCTTGAACAGAAAATTTTTTATCTTAATAACACATACCTACTTTAGAAAAAGTAAGTGGCGTCCCCAAGGGGATTCGAACCCCTGTTACCGCCGTGAAAGGGCGGTGTCCTAGGCCTCTAGACGATGGGGACACTAAAAAAGTGTCACTAGGACAACTGAATGGTTTAACTCGTTTCAGGCGAGTTGCTTAATAACACTGCACTTCCCTATTAGAAATAAGTAAGTGGCGTCCCCAAGGGGATTCGAACCCCTGTTACCGCCGTGAAAGGGCGGTGTCCTAGGCCTCTAGACGATGGGGACACTAAAAAAGTGTCACTAGGACAACTGAAAGTTTAGACTCGATTCAGACGAGCTTTAACAACACTACCCTACTATATAATAGTAAGTGGCGTCCCCAAGGGGATTCGAACCCCTGTTACCGCCGTGAAAGGGCGGTGTCCTAGGCCTCTAGACGATGGGGACGCAGAAATTGCTTTGCAAATCACTGATTTGCTATTTCTAAGTAAGATGAGACCGAGCCTGCGAGGCGAATGGCATTATCTTCTCAAAAACTTTTTCT
>NZ_BAAJMJ010000017.1:0-13059 GCF_057552415.1 Pseudoalteromonas sp. NH0006-26 | reverse complement strand
AGAGAAAGCCCGATTCGAAAGAGTCGGGCTTTTTTACGTCTAAAGAAAAGTGAAAACACAGGAACAAGGTGTAGGGAAATAGTTGCGGTATAGGTAATAACTAGTTGGGAAAATTAGTATGTCGCTTTATGTGAATGTACAATCAAGCTTGTGCGTAATTTGACTTGTTGCCTAACCAGCGTTGAATGAGAGGGTCTACATACTGAGGATATTGCTTCAACATCTGTTGTGCTATGGGTCTAACTTGATTTAAGGTTTGCTTATCTCTTGTTAAGTCTGCAATTTTAAATTCTGCTAAGCCGGTTTGTTTGGTCCCAAGAACTTCACCTGGGCCGCGTATTTCTAAATCACGTTCTGCGATAACAAATCCGTCGTTACTATCGCGCAGTACTCCTAACCGTTTCTGTGCGGTATGTGAAAGTGGTGCATGGTATAAAAGCACGCAGTGAGATGCCGTAGCTCCACGGCCTACGCGGCCACGTAGTTGGTGAAGCTGTGCTAAACCTAGGCGCTCAGGGTTTTCGATAATAATCAAACTCGCATTAGGCACATCAACCCCAACTTCGATCACGGTTGTTGCCACAAGTACATGAATTTTACCCGCTTTAAAGTCGCTCATAATGGCTTGCTTTTCCGTAGCTTTCATTCGCCCATGGACTAAGCCAATAGCAAGCTCAGGTAATGCTTCTTTTAGCTGTAATGCACTGTCTTCCGCTGCTTGGCATTGTAGTACTTCAGACTCGTCTATTAGTGTACATACCCAGTAAACCTGTCGACCTTGCTCGTTACAGGCAAGTTTTACGCGACTAATAATGTCATCTCGACGAGTATCAGGAATCGCAACTGTAGTGATAGGAGTCCGCCCAGGTGGTAATTCGTCAATCACTGAGGTTTCTAAGTCTGCATAGGCAGTCATCGCCAGCGTACGTGGTATAGGAGTTGCTGTCATTACTAGCTGATGTGGATAACAATCACCAAAACGGCCTTTTTCACGCAATGATAAACGTTGATGAACTCCAAAGCGGTGTTGTTCATCAATAATGATAAGTACAAGATTGTTAAATTTTACTTCATCTTGAAATAACGCATGGGTACCGATAATCATTTGCGCTTCACCTGAGGCGATCATTGCAAGTGTACTTACGCGCTCTTTACCTTTTGTTTTACCACCTAACCAAGCAACCGTTATTCCAAGGCTTTCAAACCAGCTAGAAAAGTTGATTCCGTGTTGCTCTGACAATATCTCTGTTGGCGCCATTAATGCGACCTGGTAGCCTTTTGCTATCGCAGTTAACGCGCTCAGTGCTGCGACTAGTGTTTTACCAGAGCCAACGTCCCCTTGGACAAGTCGCATCATAGGGTACGCATTTTGTAAATCCGCTTTAATTTCTGATACCACACGACTTTGTGCGTTGGTTGGCGCAAAGGGTAATTGCGCCAAAAACTGTCCTTCTAATGAATTGGTTGGCTCAAGTGCAACGGCTTTAACTTGCTGCCCCTGTTCTCTTACTTTTAATAAACTGAGATTTTGAGCCAGTAATTCTTCAAATACAAGTCGCTGCTGTGCAGGGTGAGTCCCTTGTTCAAGCGCAATGATATCAACGTCATTAGGAGGGCGGTGTAGTAATAATAATGCATCGCTTAACGGTAGTTGCGATGGTTGCCATTGTTGGGGAAGTAGCTCTTCTACTGCATACTTTTGAAGTAATTCTATTGCCTGTTCACTCAACGCCCTAATAGAGAGCTGCTTTAACCCCTCGGTTGTTGAATAGACTGGCGTAAGTGTTGATGATGTTGGTTGTTGTTCAAAAGTGTCGCTAATACTGTATTCAGGATGACTCATTTCAAAGCCAATACGTCCGCGACGTATTTCGCCAAAGCAACGAATTATTTTGCCTGTGCTAAATGCATTTTTTTGTGCTGCGGTAAAATTAAAAAATCGTAATGTTAATCTACCTGTACCATCATTTATTTGGCAAACCAGCATGCGCCGCTTTCCAAAGGTTATTTGACTAGTTTCAATGGTTGCTTGAACAGTTACGTGGCTATGGGGGGTCAACTCACTAATTGTATAAATACGGGTTCTGTCTTCATACCTAAGCGGTAAATGAAATAGCATGTCCTGTACTGTACTAATACCTAGCTTTAAAAGCCGTTCAGCCATTTTAGGACCAACGCCTTTAAGTTCTGTGATTGGGTATTGGCTTAAGCTAGGTTTAGACAATGTAGGCTCAATTATTATTATTTAGTAAGTTAAGTGTACTGATACACTGTATATGCATCAAGTATGTTTTAACGCCTGCCAAAACTGTTCATCAGCAACAATTTCGCCGTTTTCATCAAGAGCAGGGTAAGGTAGGTTTTTTTGTTTGCATTGCCTTGCAATAATTGGGTGGCAGCCTTCAAAATACATTGGGTGCTTAATTTCTTCACTCAGCATATTTCTATTGTATAAACCAGCTAGATCACGTTGACGCTGCGCCTCAAATAAAATTAGGGCTGCTGCAACGGATACATTTAACGACTGCACCATGCCTTGCATTGGAATAATGATGTTTTGATCTGCATACTCTAAGGCTTGTGGAGAGATCCCCGTTTTTTCTTGGCCGACAATAATTGCAGTCGGTTTAGTGTAATCAATTTCTCTGAAGTCGACAGCATCTTCACTTAAATGCGTCGCTAAAATTTGTACATCAGGATTATGAGTACGCATACTCGCAACGGCATCATCTATGTTTCTGTGAAGATGTGTGTCTAACCAGTTTTTACTGCCACCTGAGGTATTATTGGTTAGCCACTTTTGTTTTTCTGGCCACACGGCATGCACATGATGACAACCAACGGCATCAGCCGTTCTAACAATTGCTGATAAGTTATGGTGTTTGTGTACGTCTTCTAAGCATACGGTAAGGTCAGTTTGACGACGTGAAAGTACACTTTCAATTCTTTGGTAACGAGTTTGCTGCATGGGAGTCCTCTTTTTCGGCAAATTATACGAGATTTTTCACCTTAAGGCACCACTGTTCGACTAATCGGGTTTTGTAATGAGATCAGGGTTTCGGTTGATTGAATAGCTTCAATTGCTTGTATTTTATTGATCAACACATCTTGTAAATGATCGATAGAGCGAGTCATCACTTTAATAAAAATACTGTAATTACCAGTGGTGTAATATGCTTCGACCACTTCCTCTAATGATTCTAGTTTTATAAGTGTTTGAGGATAGTCACGGGCGTTGTTTAAATTTATGCCTATAAAACAACACACATCGTAACCTAACTGTTTTGTATTAATGGTTAATTGGGTGCCTGTGATGATCCCTGCATGTTTCATTTTTTCGATTCGCACATGAATTGTTCCCGCGCTTACACTAAAGCGTTTTGCTAATTCAGCATAAGGTGTACGCGCATTATCCATTAATGCATGCAGAATCTGTTTATCAAGATTATCGATTTGATAATTTTCCATAGATTTAACCGTCTTTAATTATGGTATTAATTATTTTTATACCATTTTTTTAATGGTTTTAATATCATAAAGCTATTTTTATTATGGGATATTGAATTAAATAGTTTAATTGTTACGATAACCTCATTGAAGCGTAATTGTGCGCTAAGTAGTAAATACAATAACTGGGAATGAGGCCAATTATTATGAGTTCACATTATGTGCAGCAGCAGCAGCAAATAAGTAAAGTTAAGCAGTTCTTTTCGCAGCAATTAGAACAAAAGCTGAGCTTAATTGAAGTTCAAGCGCCTATTTTAGCTAAAGTAGGCGACGGTACACAGGATAACTTAAGTGGGCACGAGAACGCTGTTGCAGTGAATGTGAAAGCAATTGCAGATAGCCGTTACGAAGTAGTGCATTCTCTTGCTAAGTGGAAACGTAAAACCTTGGGTGAATATGGTTTTTCACAAGGTGAAGGTATTTATACACAAATGAAAGCGTTGCGACCTGACGAAGATTCACTAAGCCCTATTCATTCTGTTTATGTTGATCAATGGGATTGGGAGCAAGTTATTTGTGAAAGTACGCAGCGTTCTTTATCTATCCTTAAACAAACGGTTGAAACGATTTACCAAGGTATTAAAGCCACTGAGAAATATGTTAGTGACAGCTTTGGTTTAAGAGCATTTTTGCCAACTCAAATTACGTTTGTACACAGTGAAGAACTACGTAAAATGTACCCTGACTTTAGCGCTAAGCAGCGTGAGAAAGCGATTGCTCAAGAATATGGTGCTGTGTTTTTAATTGGTATTGGCGGAGCATTAAGTGATGGTAAAATTCATGATGTGAGAGCGCCAGATTATGACGACTGGTCAACACCCACTTGTGAGCACTATATGGGGTTAAATGGCGATATTTTAGTATGGAATCCAATTCTTGAAGACGCTTTCGAAATATCATCTATGGGAATTCGGGTGAGCCCTGAGGTTTTGCAAGCTCAATTGGGAATTACCGGTGATGAAGACCGTTTAGAGTTTGATTGGCATAAAGCATTGCTAGAAAGTAAATTTCCACAAACAATTGGTGGTGGTATTGGTCAGTCTCGTTTGGCTATGCTGTTATTACAAAAACAACACATAGGGCAAGTACAGGTAGGTGTTTGGCCAGCGCAAACCTATGAAAGTGTAGACGGTTTACTATAAAGAATAAGGGGCTGTTAGTAACAGCCCCTTATGATTAAGTTTTAAATTCAATTTCAATCTTATTGTTTTCTAACTTAACACTGCTTGGTGGAAAGTTACGGGTTGTTTTAAGCATCTTGTTGAAGATATGGATCTCCACCCCAGAGTGCAAAACAGTATTTACGGTTAAAATGGCTTCATCAAGCAGGGTATTTAACTGCTGTTCTAAACTAGCCACCTGCTTTTCTAGTTGCTCAGCTTGTTGGCTATGATACAGCTGCGTGGTCCCAATCTTATTCATGAGTTCACTTTTTTTATCTGCATCTTTTATTAAATCTGCTTTTTCTAAGGCTGCTTGTAAGCTATCAACCTGTTCATTTGCAGCTGTTAATTCACTAAAAGACTTATCAATATCTTTGGTCATTTGAGTGGCTGAAGCAGCTAAATTAATTGCCATTTTAGCCCCTGATTCGTTACCAATTTCTCCGGCAATTAGTTTAGTGGCATCTAAAATTTCACCCCCAAATAACTTTCCTTTAGGTAGTTCTGATTGACCAATTTGAATTATATTTTTTGCTTTCATTGAGCTGTGGCTGGCTTGGCGGTCAACCAGTATGTTATTAGCTTCAATATAGCAATATTGAGAGTGTGAGGCATGCACATCGCCTGCACAGATTACTTTGCAAGACAGTGATTTATCTTCAGGCTTTTGATGGCCAATAAGTCCTTGTTTTACAGTTATATCACCACCGGCAGTTAATTCGCCAGATTCGACAGTGCCAAAAACGGTGATGTCGCCAGTTGCATTAATCCGCATTCCAGGCTCTACACTACTACTGACTACCACACTACCTTCAAAGTCTATATGACCTGTTTTTACAGACACATCGTTAATAGTAAAAATATCGTCAACACGCATGCCGTTATTTATTTCTACAGGGACACCTGCAATAGTCGATAGTAATTCCATTGGGTTGGTTTTGGATATTTCTGTACCTTCTCCCGCTATTAAGGCATGAACTTGTCCAGGTTTAGCAGGTAAAACATCACCTATCACGGTAAACCCTTCTTGACCGGGGGTAGCAGGTTGCTGTTGTATTAGTAATTCACCCGGCTTTACGCTTGCCAATTTACCAAAGTCACGCATATCAACACTACCATCTTCTTTTAATTTGGGTGCTTTAAGGCGATCTTTTAAGGTTTCAACCATAGCTTTAAATTTGCTATCTTGGCCGTCAGTAGGTAAACGTCCCTTAGCAAGTGGCCCGCTAACTACAGCGCCAGGTGGAAGTTCAAATTGTTTTTGTAAAAGCTGCTCTAAAAATGCTTGTTTGTAACCTCTCGCAACGTGCGCTTTAACTAATTCTTTTTTAGCTTCATCAAAACTGAGTGTTGCTCCCCCTTTGGCGAGAGTGAGCGTGCCCGTAGCTAGCATTTTATCATCACTGATCTCAACGCTTAAGGTTGCATCGTGGCGTGTTGCAACAACTAAGATTCGTTCAGGTGTTGCACTATTGAAATAGTTATTTATGGCGTCATGATTGATCTCACACTCGCTGTAAGGCGACTGTGCAATTGCTTCTATAATAAAAGCAGCACTGGCGGGTGCAGATTTACTCGTATCGAGTAATACATTGCCATTATGAGCAAGCTTAAACACAAGTTATCCTTTTATACTACTAAAGTAAGGTTTAATAAAATAACGTGATTACAGAGTGCTAGAAATTTAGTTTTGAGTCAAGAAATCATCAAAGTGTAGTTATAGATAGGAATAAAAGCTATGAGCGGCGCTCATAGCTTATAGAAGTTAGTTTGTTGAAGGTAGCTCCATGATGCCATCAATTTCTACTTGAACACCTTTAGGAAGTGCACGAACGCCAATAGCAGCACGCGCAGGGTAAGGTTGTTTAAAGTATTGACTCATGACTTCGTTCACAATGGCAAAGTTTGAAAGATCAGTAAGGTAAATATTCACTTTTACTAAGTCTTGAATAGTACCGCCAGCTTCTTCACAAACCGCGCTGATATTTTTAAATACTTGGTGTGTTTGTTCGCTAAAGTCTTCAGAAATAACGTCCATTGTTTCTGGGACAAGTGGAATTTGCCCTGATAAATATACAGCTGTACCCACTTTTACTGCTTGGCTATATGTGCCAATTGCTGCAGGAGCTTTATCCGTTGATATAAATGCTTTATTCATGATGTTCCTATTTTATTTTTTACGATAGACTTTTTGTACATCGGGCATAACACGTATACGGCGCATAATATTGGCGACATGAATACGGTTTTTAACTGTGATCCCTAAGTCTATCACGTATAAATTACTTTCTTTTTCATCGGTAGCTATTTCGACGATATTGGCCTGTGTAGTGGCGACCACATTAGTTAACTTAGCCAGCGCACCTTGGTGGTTAATTATTTCTACTCTTAAAGCCGCAATGTATTCTTTTTCTGGATTGTCATCCCATTTTACGACTAGGTATTTTGAACGATCATTTTCCCAGCCTCGAATGTTCTTACACTCTTGGCGATGAACGGTTAAACCTTTACCTTGGCTAACATGGGCAGTAATAGCGTCTCCAGGCACTGGACGACAACATTTAGAATAATTAACCAACATGCCTTCGGTACCAATAATGGTTGCCTTAGCACGCTTAGCAATGTCGTTTAAATCATCATTGTCATTTTGTAATAAGCGCTTAGCAATTAACATGCTCATTAAATTACCTGAACCAATTTCTACTAATAATTCTAAAGTAGAGGAAAGCTCATGCTCTTCAAGCACTCGTGTAATATTTTCAGCTGGGAGGTTATCAAATTTATTTTCACCCAGCGCAGAGTCAAGTAAGCGACGACCGAGTAATAATGCCTCTTCATGCTGTTGACTCTTAAGGTAATTGCGTACGCCTAATCGTGCTTTGCCAGTAACAATAAAGTTAAGCCATGTTGCGTTAGGGTGAGCGCCTGAGCTGGTAATAATTTCTATTGTTTGCCCTGTATCAATGGCTTTACTTAAAGGGTAAGGCTTACGATTAACACGCGCACCGACACAGGTATTACCTACATCAGTATGAACGGCATAAGCAAAATCGACCGCCGTTGCACCCATAGGAAGTTCAATAATCCGGCCATCTGGGGTAAAGACATA
This sequence comes from Pseudoalteromonas sp. NH0006-26, assembly GCF_057552415.1. Next base: position 5,280 of record NZ_BAAJMJ010000017.1, on the reverse strand, counting down.
AATTTCTTCTGGGAATAGCTCTGTTTTTACATTTTCTACAAATTCAAACGAGGAACCTGCACTTTGTTGCAATTCCAATAAGCTTTGCATCCACTGGCGTGCGCGCTGCTGTGCAGTATGACCCGCACTGTCGCCCGACTTTTTATACATCCAGTGAGCCGCGACCCCTTTATCAGCCATATGATCCATATCCAAAGTACGTATTTGAATTTCTACAGGAATACCATGCGGGCCAACTAAAGAAGTATGTAATGATTGATAACCATTAGTTTTTGGCACAGCAATATAGTCTTTAAAGCGGGTTTCAATTGGCTTATATAAGTTATGAGCTACACCAAGTACGCGATAACAGGTATCCATAGAGTCTACTGCAATACGAAATGCGTAAATATCCATGACTTCGTTAAACAGCAGCTCTTTGTTGAGCATTTTTTTATAAATACTGTATAGATGCTTTTCACGGCCTGATACGGTCGCTTTTATGCCAGATTCTTCAAGACGAGCTTCAATTTCAGTTTGAATATTTGAAATAACTTCTTTGCGATTACCACGCGCTTTAGCCACTTCCGATTTAAGTGCACGATGACGCATAGGGTACAGTGCTTGAAAACCTAAATCTTCTAGCTCATTTTTTATATCATGAATACCTAAGCGATTAGCAATTGGTGCATAAATCTCAAGGGTTTCACGTGCAATACGGCGGCGTTTATCTGGACGAAGTGCGCCCAATGTGCGCATATTGTGCGTTCTATCAGCTAGTTTGATTAAAATAACCCGAATATCTTGGGTCATTGCCATAATCATTTTGCGATAGTTTTCAGCTTGGAATTCTTTTTTATCTTTGAAGCTCAATTTATCAAGCTTGCTCACACCCTCTACGAGTTCTGCCACTGTTTCACCAAATATTTCAGCTAAATCTTGTTGGCTAAAATCGGTGTCTTCAATCACATCATGCATCAGTGCCGCCATGAGCGTTTCATGGTCAAGGTGCATACTTGCTAATATTTGAGTGACTTCAACGGGGTGAGTAATGTACGGCTCGCCACTTGAACGAGTTTGACCCTCATGGGCCTCTCGGGCTACCACGTAGGCTTTTTGAACTAGCTCAACATCGTCTGCTGGCAAGTATTTTGAGATTTTCTTTTTAAGACCTTCAAAAAGATACATTCACACTCCAATGTTCTCGTGAAGCAAATAAGTTAGGATAAGTTACGAATATACGATGAAAACAGAGGATTGCCAACGGCTATAGTTGAAATACTATGCCGTTAGCTAAATCAGACCGGGCGGTTGATTATTGGTTGCCACCAACGATGGCAGCAACAGCAGCTAGTTCTGCCGCTTCTTGATGTTGTTGTTCTTCACGATCAATAACATCCATTGAAGAATTATCAACTAAACCAAGTTCGATTTCACGTAAAGCAACAACTGTTGGCTTATCGTTCTCAGGATCTACTAGTGGATCTTTACCACCAACAGCAATTTGGCGGGCACGACGGGCCGCAACTAAAATTAAGTCAAAACGATTACCAATTGCATCTACTGCATCTTCAACTGTTACGCGAGCCATCTTAGCACTCCAAAATAATTTAAAAGCAAAGGCGTAGTTTACTGCACGCAGCAAGTTTCGCCAATAGCCAGTGGTTAATTTTTATCTATTTTAAGGCATGAACCGAAAATTAATCGTAATTTAGATTACTTGAGCAGCTCATGAATTAAAGTTTGATGACGTGTTGTTTGTGCTTTTAGCGTTAATCGCTGTGCAATTACTATGGTTTCTAAATCGCATAGAGCAGTATCAAAATCATCATTCACTACAACATAGTCGTATTCGTTGTAATGAGAGGTTTCTGATTGAGCTTGCGCCATTCGACCTGCAATAATTTCAGCAGAGTCTTGGCCGCGATTATTTAAACGTTGCTCTAGTTCTTGTTTTGATGGCGGAAGAATAAAGATAGTTTTTACGTCGTCCATTATTTCTCGAACTTGGCGAGCGCCTTGCCAGTCAATATCTAAAAATACATCAATACCTGCGGCGAGTTGCTCTTCAATCGCTTGCTTAGAAGTACCATAATAGTTATCAAATACTTGTGCCCATTCAAAAAAATCATCTTTGGCAATCAGCGCTTTAAACTCATCAACTGATACAAAGTGGTAATGTTCTGCATTATTTTCACCAGGGCGCGGTGCGCGAGTAGTGTGCGATACCGATACTTTCATATCAGCATGCTTTTTCAGTAATGCATTTATTAAGCTAGATTTACCCGCCCCAGAAGGTGCCGATAAAATGAATAAGTTCCCACGAGAGTGTGCCATTATGATCTCTATTTTTAAAATAAATAGGCTTGAGTTATAAATAACTCAAGCCTTTAATTACAACTATTATACTTTATTTAGCTAATTGTGCTCAAGTGAGCCAAAAAGCATTATGCGTTATTCAATATTCTGAATTTGCTCACGCATTTGCTCTATCAATACTTTTAGCTCAACTGCAGCATTGGTGATGTCGCTGTTGATTGATTTAGAGGCTAGGGTATTTGCTTCACGGTTAAACTCTTGCATCATAAAATCTAAACGACGACCACAAGCGCCACCTTTATTCAAAATTTTGCGTGTTTCTTTAACGTGCGACTTTAAACGATCAAGCTCTTCTGCTACATCCTGCTTTTGTGCAAGGTAAATCAGTTCTTGTTCAAGGCGTGACTCATCAATATTTGTTGTTAAATCTTCAAGTTTTTGTACTAACTTTTCACGTTGCCATTTAGTAATTTCTGGCATGTGTGCTTCAACGATATCAACTTGTTCTAAAATGGCGGTTAATCGTGTAGCTATCATTTCTTCAAGGTTTGCACCTTCATCACCACGTGCAGATTTAAAGTCTTCAATTACTTGGTCAAGGCCAGTAATGAGTGCCGTATTTACACTATCCATATCAATTTCTTGCGCTTCCATAACGCCAGGCCAACGTAAAATATCAACAGGATTAATATCACCATTGCTTTGTTGTTGAACCCACTTAGCACTGTTAATTAATTGCTCAGCAAGAGATTGATTAATTGATAGTTCACCCACATGTGCAGGGTTCGCTACAAACTTTAAGAAAACTTCGACCTTACCACGCTGTAAGTGCTTACGCAGACGCTCGCGGATAACGGGTTCCATGCCACGAAATTGCTCTGGTGCACGAATAAAGGTTTCAAGATAACGTTGGTTCACTGAGCGAACTTCCCACGTGCCAGTGCCCCATTCGCCTTTTATTTCGCGACGCGCATAAGCTGTCATACTGTGGATCATGGATGTTTTCCTACATTTTTAAATACAATATTACGATTATTATACCGTAACACTGCTCAAGCTCTAAAGAAAATTTAACACTGCTGAGTGTTTTTTAAACACACTTTAATATAAATCAACATGGCATCTATATTCACATCAACATATAATGTGGCAAATTCAGAATTAAGGGGATCGTCAATGCGTCCAAGCGAAAGAACACCTAATCAAATTAGACCGGTTACGTTTACACGTAATTACACTTTGCATGCTGAAGGTTCAGTATTGGTAGAGTTTGGCAACACTAAGGTACTTTGTACTGCGACAGTTGAGGCTGGCGTACCACGCTTTATGAAAGGCCAAGGTAAAGGTTGGGTAAACGCAGAATATGGCATGTTACCGCGCGCAACACACACACGTAATAGTCGTGAAGCAACGCGAGGTAAACAAGGCGGTCGTACAATGGAAATACAGCGCCTGATTGCTCGCTCTTTACGTGCTGCAATCGATCTAAAAGCACTCGGTGAAAACACAATTACTATTGATTGTGATGTAATCCAAGCTGATGGTGGTACGCGTACAGCGTCTATAAGTGGTGCGTGCGTTGCGCTTGTTGATGCACTCACGTATATGCGTGCAAAAGGGATGATTAACTCAAACCCACTTAAACATATGATCGCTGCTATTTCTGTTGGTATATATAAAGGCCAAGCGATTAGCGATTTAGAATACCTAGAAGATTCTGACGCTGAAACTGACATGAATGTAATTTTAACTGAAACCGGTAAAATTATTGAGGTACAAGGAACCGCTGAGGGTGAACCTTTCTCGTTTGACGAACTTGATGAACTACTTACACTCGCTAAGCATTCAATTCGTGAAATTATTGATGTACAAAAGCAAGCACTAGCATAAATAGGTAACTGGCAATGAAAGAATATCAAAAAGAGTTTATTGAGTTTGCTTTAGAAAAGCAGGTATTAAAGTTTGGCGAGTTTACTTTAAAGTCTGGCCGTACTAGTCCTTACTTCTTTAATGCGGGTTTGTTTAATACAGGTCGTGATTTGGCGCGCTTAGGTCGCTTTTATGCGGCGGCACTTGAAGATGCAGCAATTGAATATGATGTACTATTTGGCCCTGCTTATAAAGGTATTCCAATTGCAACAACAACCGCAGTTGCGTTAGCTGATCATTATAATAAAGATGTCCCTTATTGTTTTAACCGTAAAGAGAAAAAAGCACACGGTGAAGGTGGTAGCTTAGTTGGATCTGAGCTTAAAGGTAAGATCATGTTAGTTGATGATGTGATCACCGCCGGTACAGCTATTCGCGAGTCAATGGAAATTATTGCGGATAATGGAGCAGATTTAAGTGGTGTTTTAATTGCACTTGATCGTCAAGAAAAAGGTAAAGCAGAGCTTTCTGCTATACAAGAAGTAGAACGTGACTTTAATACTCAAGTTACTTCTATCGTAAAACTTGCTGATTTAATTAGTTACCTTGAGATCCAAGGTACCATGGATGAGCATTTAGCGGCGGTAAAAGCTTACCGGGATCAATACGGTGTAGCATAAATAGTAGCCTCGCAAATGCGGGGCTTTATTTTGCCTAAAATTGAGTAACAGCAACTCCTACTTATATTAAGGCTTTGCTAATACACATAAACAAAAGCCACCTTCAGGTAGGCACTATTAATAGCCGTGATTTTATTAATACTGTGGTATCACTCTTACCTACTTCAATTCACCGTAGTAACATTAACAGTATGCTAGCTGCAGCGTCTTATTTTCCTGACTTTGTTATATATGGGATCTATTCGGGTAGATTATTGCTAGTGATCATTATGATCATCTTAGTTGCGAGTGTTTTAATAAAGCTTATTCAAGTTGATACAATGATTAAAGGCTTAAGTTTCGCGTTTATTGTTAATAAATTGATAGTTATGTTGTGTTTTTAGCACCTATCGTTCAAATATCCAGCGAACAGTCATTTATTTCAAGTTTTCTG
>NZ_BAAJMJ010000016.1:0-24813 GCF_057552415.1 Pseudoalteromonas sp. NH0006-26 | reverse complement strand
TCAGTGTTTAAGCCATGCACTATAAGTTTTGAAGTATCATTATCAGCCCTGCTACTCTTTACTGATCTCAGTTATTCACCTTGTACTTTAAACTAGTCCCTAAATTATCATCTCCATGCTTTCATAATGACTCTCCCCGCTGTTTTGCAACGATATTCTGCTATGCTGTCGCAAGAAATAGCATATTCACTCCAAAAGCAAGCACGACTCGAATGACCTGAGCCTTTTTGTGTTCATAGGAGTGTAGTAATAGCTAGTGTTGTTTGATGTGCTCTATCAGGGTAAAGAGTGAAGTATTGGATAGGTTTACCCTACAGCATTGTTCCATTACTGATGACAACGCACAGTTGTACTACGTTAACATAGTTATATGGCGTTTAATTTTATGTATAAAAAATATAATATGATGTCTATACAAACCAGTAACTGCTATCTTAAAGTTTAATAGGCTCTCGGTTTGTTTTTATCAAGAAATACAGAGAGGCACAAGAGATAACGTCTTTAGCTAAGAGGTGACTTATCAGCAATTATTAAAGTAACTACGTTGCTGAAGTAAAATAGGTAGGATCAAAAACGCCAACTCAAAGTTGGCGTTTTAAATATGAGACTAAAGGTGATTACTAAACTTTAGGGCCTGCATTTTTAATTTCGTCAGATACGTCGTATTTAGCAAAATTTTCTGTGAAATCAGCAGCTAGTTTAGACGCATATTCTGCATATTTAGCTTTGTCTTCCCATGTATTGATTGGGTTAAGAAGCTTGCTGTCTACGCCTGGTACTGCAACTGGTACGTCTAGATTTAGCACGTCAATGTGTTGAGTTTCAACACCGGCTAATTTTCCAGATACGATTGCATCAACAACAGCACGTGTTGTTGGAATATCAAAGCGCTTACCAATACCGTAAGGACCACCTGTCCACCCAGTATTAACTAGGTAAACTTTAGCGCCGAATTCACGTACACGCTTCATTAGAAGCTCTGCGTACACACCTGCAGGACGTGGGAAGAAAGGAGCGCCAAAACACGTTGAGAATGTTGATTCAATATCACTAGTAGAGCCAATTTCTGTAGAGCCAACTTTTGCTGTGTAGCCACTTAGGAAGTGAAACGCTGCAGCTTCTTCGGTTAGTACAGACACTGGTGGAAGTACACCACTTACATCACATGTTAAAAATACAACTGCCTTTGGCTCGCCTGCACGGTTTTCGACTTTACGTTTTTCAACGTGCTCTAGTGGGTAAGCTGCACGGCTATTTTGAGTTAGGCTGGTATCGTTGAAATCAGGAACACGGTTTTCATCAAGTACCACGTTCTCTAAAATAGTGCCGAATCGAATAGCGTCCCAGATAACAGGTTCGTTTTTCTGAGAAAGGTCGATACATTTAGCGTAACAACCACCTTCGATATTAAATACACTACCTGGTGCCCAGCCGTGCTCATCATCACCGATTAAGAAGCGAGTTGGATCTGCTGATAAGGTTGTTTTACCTGTACCAGATAGACCAAAGAATAATGCGGTGTCACCTGCTTCACCTACGTTAGCAGAACAGTGCATTGGTAATACACCTTTTGCTGGTAGTAGGAAGTTTTGCACAGAGAACATCGATTTTTTCATTTCACCCGCGTAGCGCATACCAGCAAGTAACACTTTACGTTGTGCAAAGTTAATAATAACTGTGCCATCGCTATTAGTGCCATCGCGTTCAGGATCACATACAAACGAAGGTACATTCATTACTTGCCACTGAGGGAAGTCTGCTTTGTTGTATGACTGTGGCTCGATGAACATGTTTTTAGCGAAGATATGGTGCCAAGCAGTTTCTGTTGTTACAACCACAGGAAGGTAGTGCTCTGGATCAGCGCCTACTTCAAGGTGAGAGATAAAGTGGTCGTTGCTTTGCACATGTGCTTCTACACGTGCCCATAAGGCGTCAAACTTATCTGCATCGAATGGGCGATTTACGTTACCCCATTGGATTTCATTTTCAGTACTTGCTTCTTGAACAATAAAACGATCTTTTGGAGAACGACCGGTACGACGACCAGTGTTAGCTACAAAAGCACCATTGGCGGCTAAAGTCCCTTCGCCACGGCTGATAGCGTGTTCGACAAGTTCAGCTGCAGTTAGATCGACAAAACGGGTAGCGCTTGAAGTCATGTTTATACCTAAATTGTGTGAGATTGAACGGGATAGCTCTGGGTCTTAGTAACCTTAAGCTGCAAATATAGTAACAGATGGATTAAGGATATTCGAGCTTATAAACGCAGTAAAAACATATAAATTAAGGAAAAAACATGAATAATTTCAATGATACCGGTGTCATGAAAAATGCTCAGCTTGTGATACCGGTGTCATTTTTTGGGCACAAAAAAGCCATAAAAGTTTATGGCTATTTTATGGTGTGTTAAAAAGCTAGATTAGTTAAATATACTTTTTATGTCTTGCTCGTTGAACACATAATCTTTTAAACAGTAATGACAGCTAATTTTAATCTCACCATTTTTTTGGACATCATCCAAAAGAGCTTGTTGACCAACATTAACTAGAGCTGTCATCGTTTTTTCGCGGTTACAGCCACATTTAAATTGAATTGGCTGAGGGTCAAATACGCGTGGGTTATCTTCGTGATAAAGACGCGTTAAAATGGTATTGGCATCAAGCTCTAGTAGCTCTTCATCTTTAATTGTATTACTGAGTGCTTCTAGGTGAGCAAAATCTTCAATCGATTTTTGTTTATCTACAGGTAGCACTTGTAAAAATAGCCCACATGCTTTGGCACTGCCTTCTTTGGTGTCGGTTGCAAACCAAAGGCGCGTTTTTAATTGCTCAGACTGCTCAAAGTAACTTTCTATACACTCACTTAATGTATCATGCTCTAAAGGTACTATCCCTTGGTAACGCTCACCTTGAGTGGGAGTAATAGTGATAACCATGTAGCCTTGGCCAATAAGCTCTTTAACTGTTGAGCCCGTCACTTCATGCTGTAATCGCGCTATACCACGCATATTTTGTTGATCGTCACCATTGATCACTGCATATTTTACGGGACCATCACCCTGTAGTTGAACCGCAATCTCGCCTTCAAACTTTAACGTTGCTGTTAATAAACAGGTTGCAACAAGCAGCTCACCTAATAATGCTTTAACGGGCTCTGGATAATTGTGTTTCGCAATCATTTCATTGTAAGCGTTGTCTATTTGTACGAGTTCGCCACGAACATCGAGGTTGTCAAATAAATAGCGGTGAAGTAAATCTTGTTGCATGAGCGGCTATACCTAACTTGATTTCATTTTTAAAAGTTCGCGTCTTTGCTTTTTATCTGGTTTTTTATCCGGATGCGGGGCAAAGAAACTGTTATTTTTGCGTGCGATACTATTTTCTTCACGCTTAGCAATACTAGCATCAGATTCTTGATACATGGTCTGTGCAATGGGGGCGCTTTGGCGCTTTTCAAGTATATTTAATACTGTGATGGTTTTTTCATCAACGCCTTGGGCTAGCTTTATAACTGCGCCAATTTCTACTATTTTGCTGGCCTTACTACGTTGGCCATTATAATGCACTTTGCCGCCTTGTACCATTTCACGTGCAATTGCGCGCGTTTTATAAAATCGAGCTGCCCATAACCACTTGTCTAACCTCACTTTAAGTGTGTCCGCGTTTTCTGAGCTGTCATTGAGTTTAGTTTTCTTTGTCATAAAACATCCTAGTAAATTTACTACTTAGGTAAATTATCACGAAACTGTTACCGCATGTAGCTATTGCTTGATTTCACAGCTAATACAATAAATAAATCAATCTGTTTACAAAGTTTAATATTAGCGTGCTTGTTGAATGAAAAATGAAAAGGTACTATGGCTAAGTGATTTCGTTATAAATTAAAATAAGAACACTACTTATGGAACAGCACGTTCAACAATTTAAACAGCTATTAAACCGTTTACCACATGCTAGGTTAAGTGCGTTGGTAATGGTTTTAGTTATTGTTTATATTGCATTTTTACTATCAAAACTGATGTGGCTATTATGGCCGCAGCCAGTAACATCTCCTCTTGCTCCTATTAGCTATTCTAACCAAACTATGGGCGGCAATAATCAGTCTGTAGACTCGATTATTGAGCAATTTTTATTTGGTAAAGTAAATGTAACAAAAAAAACCAATACTGCTTCGCAAACTAAAGTCATTAATAATGCCCCTGAAACGCGTCTTAGTATTAATTTAACCGGTATTGTTGCTGTGAGTAATGATGATAAGGCGGGAATGGCTATTATTGAGTCACAGGGTCGCCAAGCGAGTTATTTAGTTGAGGATGTGGTGCAAGGCACGCGTGCAAAAGTATCGCAAATACTCCCAGACCGTGTGATTTTAGATGTAAGCGGTCGCTTTGAAACCTTAATGCTAGATGGACTCGACTTTACCAAAACAGTGTCAATGCCTGTACTGGCTGCGCGAGATGAGCCTGAAATGGGTCCTTTAGCACCTTCAGCACAAAGCGAGGAGCAAATCGATGCCACTGCCAACCTTGAGGTGAAAGAAGCATTAATAGAAACTCGCGAGGAGCTTTTAGAAGAGCCTGGCAAACTATTTGATTATATACGCGTTTCTCAAGCGATGAATGATGGGGAACTTATAGGTTACCGTTTGAGTCCAGGTAAAGAGCCTGAATTATTTAAACAAATGGGATTACAAAATAATGATTTGGCCGTCGCAATTAACGGTTATCAATTAACAGATTTAAAACAGGCAATGGCAGCAATGAATGAGCTGCGAAACAGTACAGATGCAACAATCACAATAGAGCGTGATGGTGAGCAAATAGATGTACTATTTAGTCTGCAATAACTTAGCTTTGGAGTTTTAACATAATGGTTCAGGTGCTACACCTCAAAAAAATTAAAAAAGGGTTAGCTAAGTATGCGGCACTTTTTTTAGCGGCAAGTCTTTCTTTGTCGGTTGCTGCTGTTGAATACGCTGCTAACTTTAAGGGCACAGATATTAATGAGTTTATTAATATTGTTGGCAAAAACCTTAATAAAACCATCATTATTGATCCTAACGTGCGTGGCAAAGTAAATGTACGCAGTTATGAATTAATGGATGAGGCGCTTTACTATCAGTTCTTTTTAAATGTTTTAGAAGTTTACGGTTATTCAGCCGTTGAAATGGATAACAACATAATAAAAATAGAAAAAAGCTCAGATGCTAAAAAATCAAACGTGCCATTAATTACTGCTGATAGCCAAGCGCTTGGCGATATGATGATTACACGGGTTGTGCGAGTTAAAAATGTAAGCGTACAAGAGTTAGGCCCTTTAGTTCGCCAATTTAGTGACCAGAAAGATGGCGGTCACGTTGCTAACTTTAATGCGGCCAACGTTATGATGCTAACTGGTCATGCAGCATCTGTTAATCGCTTAGTCGAAATTATTCGCTCTGTTGACCAAGCGGGTGATAAGCGTGTTGATATCGTTAAGCTTAAGTACGCAACGGCTGATGATGTTGTCTCAGTGGTTGAAAATATCTATAAAGACAGTGGTAAGGGTAGCGTTCCTGAGTTTTTAATTCCTAAGGTGGTAGCTGATGGTCGTACTAATAGTGTGATTGTTAGTGGTGAAGGCCAAGCACGTACACGCGCCATTGAGCTTATTAAACGTTTAGATGGCGAACTGGAAAGCCAAGGTAACACTAAAGTATTTTACCTAAACTACGCAAAAGCAGAAGATTTAGTCAAAGTACTTCAAGGTGTTAGTAAATCGCTGGCAGAGGATTCAAAAGGCGGAGCAACCAACAATGCGCGTAGTAGTAATAGAAACGATACTAGCATTGAAGCTCATCCAGATTCTAACTCACTCGTGATCACCGCTCAGCCAGATACGATGCGTTCACTAGAGTCAGTGATTGAGCGTTTGGATATTCGCCGCGCACAAGTATTAGTGGAAGCCATTATTATTGAAGTGATGGAAGGTGATGGCGTTAACTTTGGCCTGCAATGGATTTCAGAGCAAGGTGGGATGCTACAATTTAACAATGGTACAACAGTACCTGTGGGTGCGTTAGCTGTCGCTGCGGAGCAGGCTCGTGACACTACCGTATCCAAAAATATAATAGGTACTGAAAGTGGTACGGTAACCAAGGTTGATGAAACTACTAAAGGCGACTACGGCCCGCTTGCATCATTACTTGGTGGTATTAATGGTTTGGCCATGGGGGTAATTAAAAATGACTGGGGCGCAATCGTACAAGCAGTATCTACCGATACTAATTCTAATATCCTAGCGACTCCGTCTATTACCACTATGGACAACGAAGAGGCGTCTATTTTAGTTGGTCAAGAAGTGCCTATTATCACAGGTTCGCAAACAGGTAGTAACAACGAAAATCCATTTCAAACGGTTGAGCGTCAAGAAGTGGGTATAAAACTTAAAGTGACACCACAAATTAATGATGGTTCTGCGGTGCAATTAACCATAGAGCAAGAAGTTTCTAGTGTTAGTGGTGCAACGGCAGTTGATATTTCAGTGAATAAGCGCGCAATTAAAACAACCGTAATGGCCGATGATGGCGGTATGGTGGTATTAGGCGGCTTGATTGATGAAGATGTGCAAGAAAGCGTGTCAAAAGTGCCATTACTAGGCGATATTCCTATTTTAGGGCACTTATTTAAGTCGACTAACACAACAAAGCGTAAGCGTAATCTTATCGTATTTATTCGACCAACTATTATTCGCGATGGCGTTAGTATGAATAAACTCAGCTTTAGTAAATATAACTTTATTCGTGGTGAGCAATTTAAAAAACGTGAAGATGGTATTAATTTAATGCCAATGTCAGACACGCCTATTTTACCCGAGTGGAATGACGAACTAGTGCTACCACCTACGTACGAAGAGCATTTACGCAAACAAAATGCACAAGAGCGTAACGATGACTAATGCGATAGAAGATATTAATCAAGATGTTGTTCATCCAATTACTCACAGTGATGATCAGCTTGCTCAAGAGGACTTAGTCGAGCTGCCAGCAAAGCGTTTGCCGTTTTCATATGCCAGACGAGTGGGTGCGTTACTCAGTAAGCATAAAGATAACCAAATTGTGTATTACCGTGGTGAGCTTGATGTTGATGTATTACTAGAAGTACGCCGTATTGCAGGACATGGCTTTACACTTGAGCAACTAGAAGATGATAAGTTTGAGCTATTACTAGAAGCATCGTATCAACGTGATAGCTCAGAAACTCAGCAAATGATGGAAGATATTGGTAATGAGGTTGATTTATTCTCATTAGCTGATGAGCTTCCTCAAACTGAAGACTTGCTTGCCGGTGACGACGATGCACCTATTATAAAACTAATTAATGCCATGCTCAGTGAGGCAATTAAAGAAGGCGCCTCTGATATCCACATTGAAACGTTTGAGCAAGAGCTGGTTATTCGTTTTCGGGTGGATGGCGTACTCAAAGAAGTTTTAAAACCTAATCGGAAACTGGCCTCTTTACTGGTATCGCGTATTAAAGTAATGGCCAAACTCGATATTGCAGAAAAACGTATACCGCAAGATGGCCGTATTAGTTTGCGTATTGCAGGACGCGCAGTGGATGTGCGTGTGTCGACTATGCCATCAAGCTTTGGTGAGCGCGTGGTACTGCGTTTACTTGATAAAAACAATGCACGTTTAAATCTTGAAGACTTAGGTATGACAGCTCGAAACCGAGAGCTGTTTGCCGACTTAATTAGCAAGCCTCACGGTATAATCTTAGTTACAGGCCCTACAGGCTCTGGTAAAAGTACCACGCTTTATGCCGGTATGAGCCAAATTAACTCGCGGGATCGCAATATTTTAACGGTTGAAGATCCAATTGAGTACGAAATTCCTGGCATTGGCCAAACACAGGTTAATACCAAGGTTGATATGACTTTTGCCCGTGGTCTGCGCGCTATTTTACGTCAAGATCCGGATGTAGTTATGGTTGGTGAAATACGAGATTTAGAAACAGCCCAAATTGGTGTGCAAGCATCACTCACTGGCCACTTAGTTATGTCTACGTTACATACCAATACAGCCTCAGGTGCAATCACCCGTATGGAAGATATGGGCGTTGAGCCATTTTTATTATCGTCATCATTACTCGGCGTATTATCCCAGCGCTTAGTACGTACTTTATGTAATAGCTGTAAAGAAGGTCACGTTGCAGATGAGCGTGAATGTGAATTACTCGGCGTATCGTTTGACAATGCACCGACGATTTATCGCGCAGTAGGGTGTGAAGAGTGTAACTTTAATGGCTACCGAGGTCGTACTGGTATTCACGAGTTATTAGTTGTCGACGAAATCATTCGTGAAATGATCCACAGCGGTAAAGGTGAGCAAAGCGTAGAGAAATACATTCGTAAGCATAGCCCAAGCATCCGTCAAGATGGTTGCAGTCGTGTGCTTGCAGGTAAAACAACGCTTGAAGAAGTGCTTCGCGTAACGCGTGAGGAAGGTTAGCTATGGCGGCGTTTGAATACCGCGCATTAGATGGTCGGGGAAAAGAAAAAAAAGGTATTTTAGAAGCCGATACAGCTAAGCAAGTTCGTCAGCTTCTGCGCGATCAAAAGCTCACGCCGCTTGAGGTTGTGCCTGCTGCGCAAGATGACAAACAAGTTAAAGGTCAAAAAGCTCCCTTACTCGGTTCTTTATTTAAACCAACCATATCAACAGCCGATCTCGCTTTGATCACTCGTCAGCTTGCAACCCTAATTCAGTCTGCTCTACCTGTAGAGGGGGCGGTAATGGCGGTTGCTGAGCAGTGTGAAAAACCACGGCTAAAACGTATGTTGATGTCGGTGCGATCGAAAGTAGTGGAAGGTTATACCCTTGCTGATGGTATGAGTGAATTTCCGCATGTTTTTGACGATTTGTACCGCGCTATGGTGGCGGCAGGTGAAAAGTCAGGTCACTTAGATCAAGTGCTCAACAGGCTAGCTGATTATACTGAGCAGCGCCAACATATGCGCAGTCAAATTACGCAGGCTATGGTGTATCCAATTATTTTGGTGGTGTTTGCCATTGGTATTGTTTCGGTATTATTGGGTACTGTGGTACCTAAAATATTAAAGACTTTCGAAAAAACTAAACAAGTTTTACCTTGGACCACCGAGTGGGTTATGGCGGGTAGTCATTTTGTGCAAAATTACTGGTTTATAAGTTTACTAGTGATCACCGCTACTGCGGTTGGAATCAAGTATGCGCTTAAAAAACCTAAGGTACGGTTTTGGTGGGATGCAAAAGTATTACACATGCCAGGCATTGGTAAGGTTGCCAGAGGGATTAACACCGCGCGCTTTGCTCGTACTTTAAGTATTTTATCGTCAAGTTCAGTACCGCTACTAGAAGGAATGCGTATTTCTGGTGGGGTATTAGTTAACGAAAAAATCAAACAAGCTGTGGCCGATGCTGCAGAAAGAGTAAGTGAAGGAGCAAGTCTGCGTGCTTCACTGCAGCAAACTAAGTTGTTTCCACCAATGATGCTGCATATGATAGCCAGTGGTGAAAAGTCCGGTGAACTTGAGCAAATGTTAGAGCGAGCCGCTAACAATCAAGATCGCGAGTTTGAAAGTATGGTCAATGTGTCATTAAAATTATTAGAACCTGCAATGATTGCCTCCATGGCAGTCATTGTATTGTTTATAGTAATGGCAATTTTGCAGCCAATTATGGCAATGAATAAGGCTGTTGGCCTTTAATTATTTTTTATATTAATGATTTACTTAAATCATTTTTGCTTAGTGTTTTTAGAATAACGAGGTAATAACGTGAATAAACAATCAGGTTTTTCTTTATTAGAAGTGATGGTGGTACTGGTTATCATCGGGATGATCATGTCGATTGTGGCACCTAATATTATGGGTCAGCAAGAAGAAGCAGCTATTGATAAAGCGCATTTAGATATTCAGCAGTTAGAAGATGCTATGAGTTTGTACAAGCTTAAAAATAAAAGCTACCCAAGTACAGAGCAAGGCTTAGAGGCATTAGTCACAAAAACCAGTATTGAGCCTATTCCAAAGCGCTTCCCTGATGGTGGCTTTATTAGCAAATTACCAGAAGATCCGTGGGGGAATAATTACCAATTAATTAGTCCTGGAGAGATTGGTAAGTTTGATATTTTTTCTATGGGACCCGATGGCGAACCAGCTACCGATGATGATATTGGCAACTGGGATGAAGATAAGCAGTAATGGGTATCAACTTTATCATACGTTTAAACTTAGTTGATTGGGGTTTACCATGCAGGTAAACCTTAAGCACCTAGGTGCAAAGCAATATGGTTTTAGTTTAATAGAAATTTTAGTGGTATTGGTGATCATCGCCTTTGCCACCAAAATGGTGGTATACAGCTTAGATGGCGGCGCTGAGGAAGAGCTAGATAAGCAAGCAGGTAGGCTGCATACCACCATTAATGCTGCATCGGAATTTGCAGTACTTAACCAAGTAGAGTTAGGTTTGTTAGTTGATCAAAATACGCTTGAATTTTTAGTGTTTGATGGTGAAAAGTGGATCAGCTTTGAACGGGAAGAGTTATTTAAACCAATTGAGTTTGACCAGCAATTCAAAGTAACACTTAACTTAGAAGACCTACCTTGGGCGCAAGATAATTTATTAGAGCAGTCTAACTGGCGTGAGTTAATGAGTGGCGATAATGAAGACAGTTTATTAGAACTTAAAAAATTAAAAGTTCCCCAAGTACTTCTTTTATCCTCTGCTGATGTAAGTGCATTTCAGCTCATGCTTGAGTTAAAAGATCAGGCGGAGCCGGTATATTTTATTGAAGGTAAATTTGCAGCGCCAGTAGATTTTCGTCGAGAGCCGCAATAATGAAAAGATACCAAGGCTTTACCTTATTAGAAGTCTTAGTTGCGCTAAGTATTTGTGCCATGGCAGGTATTGCTGCAATGCAAGCAACCGGTGAGCATATTCATCACTTATCCAGCATTGAAGAGCAAACGTATGGCTCATGGGTAGCCGAAAATGTATTAGTAGAGCAACGAACGCAAGGCGAAAAATGGCAAGGTAAAAATGGTGCCCGCGGCAGCGAGATGATGGCCGGTATTGAATGGTTTTGGCGCCAAGATGTTGTGCCCACTGCTGATAAGAGCTTTGTAAAGGTCACCATTAATGTGTTTGCAGATGATAAGTATGAAAATTCAATTTATGAGTTAAGTACTTACTTAAATAAAGGTAAGCCTTAAGTGAAGCAACGCGGTTTTACATTATTAGAAGTGATGGTGGCACTAGGGGTGTTGGCGTTTGTTATTATGGCCACCCACCAAATACTTGATACCACCACGCGTGCCAAAGAAGCATCAGATGAAAAAATCGCCGAGCTGAATGGGTTACAAACAGCCTTTAGGTTAATGGATCAAGACTTTAGCCAAATGACTAAACGTCAAGTGCGTAATGAAGCTGGGGATTTTCAAGAGGGTTACTTACTTGCAGGGCGCTACATTTTAGAAAGTCAGCTTGATGGCATTGCCTTTGTGCGTGATGGTTGGATGAACCCCATTAATTTGCTTCCTCGCTCAGAGTTACAAGCTGTTGGTTATCGAGTAATTGATGACAACTTAGAACGAGTGTATCGCATTTATGTTGATCAACTTGATAATATGGAGCCTCGTAGCCAAGTTGTTTTAGCTGACGTAGAAGAGCTTAAATTTGAGTTTTTAGATGGTAACGCAGAGTGGCAAGAAAACTGGCAAATTAAGGCGTTACCTAAAGCGGTAGCTGTAACGTTAAAGCAAATGAACGCAGAACCAATTAGGCGCGTCTTTTTAGTGCCAGGACTCGGTAAAGAGTTAACTCAACCAGTTAATGATGGTACTAACCAATCGCAACCAAATGGCCGAGGAACGCCTTGATGAATCAAAAAACATCACGCGGCGCGGCGTTAGTTATTGTGTTATTTATTGTCGCGCTGGCTGCTATTTTAGCCGTAGAAATGAGTGCGAACTTAATGGTACAAGTACAAAGAAGTACTAACTTGCAGAGTCAGCAACAGGCTAAATGGTATGCTTATGGCGCTGAAGAATTAGCTATTAAAGGCTTAATTCAAAGTAAAAAAGACGATCCAGAAAAAACCACCTTAGCGCAGCCGTGGGCAAAGCAAGGTGATGTTAAGTATCCAGTTGATAACGGCACGTTAAGCGGTCAGTTAACTGATTTACAAGCCTGTTTAAACTTAAATGCGCTTGGCGTTGAGCCCGACCCAAACAGTACTAATAAAACGAACCCTGCGCATAAAGCGTTGTTTGCCATATTAGAAAATATAGAAGACTTACCCAGTGATGAATCTGAAGAAGGCATGGCTGATAGTGTTTTTGACTGGTTAGATAAAAATAGTATTACGTATCGCTCAGGAGCTGAAGAAGGCGAGTATTTATCGCGTCAGTTTCCGTATATGACAGCAAATAGCTTGTTTGCTTCGGTATCTGAACTGCGTTTAATTAAAGGATTTAACCCTTTAGTGATGGAAAAGGTGTTGCCTTATGTCTGTGTGATCCCAGGCAGTACGTTACTTTCAATTAATGTTAATACAGTCACTGAAGAGCAAGCTTTATTGCTCAGTGGCCTAATAGACGAACTGAGTGTTTCGGGTGCTCAAGCGGTAATCGCAGCGCGACCTGAAAATGGCTTTGATAATATTGAAGAGTTTTTTGAGTCTGTTCAACAACAAGGCGGCAAAAATATCAAAGCAGTAGAAAAGCTTTTTAGTTTAAAAAGTGAATATTTTAAATTACAAACGCAGGCAAAATTTGTTGATTTGCGTTTTTCGATGACCACATTACTGTATGCCAGCAATGGCGAGGTAACGATACTGGCGCGAAAATTTGGAGGCGTACAGTGACAGAGATACTGTTGATCCGCACGGGTCAAACCGAGCAAGATTTACTTAACTGGTTAATATACTCACCACAAGAACAAGAAATAATAGCCAGTGGCGAGCTACAAAATGCCAATCAGTTAAGTGAACTAACTGAAAAAGCATTAACCCGAGAGCTTGTGGTACTTTTACCATGTGACCAAGTGCAATTAAAAACGGTGACACTGCCAACAAAGTGGAGCCGTAAATTAGAGCAAGCATTGCCCTATATGCTCGAAGAAGATATTGCCTGCGATATAGACGACATTTATATCGCGCTTGGGGAGCCAACCATGCTTGCAGAGCAACATGCAATTAGGGTTGCTCTGATGAATCGACGTTGGTTTGAACACTGGTTAGAAGTATTTGAACAGCATCAACTCACCCCGTATCAAATAGTACCAGATGCATTGTTATTGCCCAGCGCAGAACAATCATGTGTTACTGCCATCGAACTCAATAAACAGTGGCTTTTTAAGCAAGGTGATTGGCATATCAGCGCGGTGGAAAGCAGTTGGCTAAAAGAGTATTTAACAGCGTTAGGCAACCCAGATATCAAGCATTACAGCCCAGCTGATCAGTTTCCTGAAGCACTTAACCTACATCCGCAAACAAGTGACTATGAGTTACCGTTGGCATTATTTGCTAAGCAGCTTGATAAACTTAAGTTTAATTTGCTTCAAGGACCTTACACCCTTAAAAAGAAAACAGCGTTATGGTGGGGTTACTGGAAAAGTGCCGCCATTATCAGTGTGATTGCCTTGGTATCGAGTGTGACAATTAAAGCGGTTGAATTACATCAACTGAATTCGCAACTTGAGGTAGCTAAATCACAAGTAATAGAGCGATATCAAAAAGCCTTTCCTGGCACGCGAGTGCGTCCTCATTTAATTAAAAATCAAATACAGGGTGCATTGAATAAAGTACAAGGTGTTAGCGATGCTGGCTTTTTAGATTTAACCAGTAAATTGGTTAGCGTGTTTTCGCAAGTGAATGAGTTTACGCCACAAACATTACGCTTTGACAAACGCCGTAATGAATTGCGCATTCGAGCGCGTGGTAAAGACTTTCAAACTTTTGGTAAGGTTAAAGCCATTCTCGAGCAGCAAGGGGTTACTGTTGAGCAGGGCTCGTTAAATAATGATGGCGATTTTATCGTCGGCGAAATCAGACTGCGAGGTGCACAATGAAGCAGCAGTTAATGCAATATTGGCGTTCATTAAAAGAGCAAGAGCAACAACTAATTATGGTTGCAGGCGGTGTATTTATCATTTTTGTTTTGGTGATGGGGGTTTTTAGGCCTTTAAATACTGCGATAGAGCGGGCACAGCAATCACAAATAAAACAGCAAGAATTGTTAGCCTGGGTAGACGAGAGTATTGTTAAGCTCAAAGCCGCGGGTAAAACGCAAGCTGTGAGTAATCAAAATCTCAGCCAAATAGTTAATAATACGCGCGGCCGTTACAGCATTAATATTAGTAAAATGCAGCCTAATGATAACTCACTTCGTTTAACGCTCGACTCAGTAGAGTTTAATCTATTAATCCAATGGATTGACGAGCTCGTTAATCAGCATGGTTTAAGCGTAGAAAATCTAGATTTAAGCCAAGATGATAAATCCGGTTATGTACGCGTAAGCCGTTTAGTATTAGAGAAGTAGTTAATGAAAAAAATAATAATATTATCCATCGTTTTTTTAATGAGCTTTATTGTTTTTAGCGTTATTAAATTACCGGCTGCGGTTGCTGTAAATTTAGCTAAACCGTATTTTCCACCGCAGCTAGAAATAGGACAAACTGCTGGCACGTTGTGGCAGGGACAAGTTATGCAGCTGCGCTTTGAAGGTGAGCAATTAAATAATGTACGCTGGGATATATCTGGCTGGGCGTTATTTAAAGCTCAAGTGAATACTAACTTACGCTTTGGTAATCCTCGCGAACGCAGTGACATATCGGGCTATGCAGATATTAGTTATTCACTAGCAAATGATGAACTTAAAATAACTGATACTGTAGTGCGTTCAACGGTTGAGCGAGCAATGCAGCGAATTGATTTACCGTTACCAGTTACTGCTAAAGGACGTGTAATCTTAGAGCTTGATGAATACGTTTCTGGAGCGCCATATTGCCAATCACTACAAGGTGAAATAGCCAGTCCTGATATTGACGTACAAGGTTTAACTGGTTGGTTCAATATTGGTGACCTCAGTGGTAAATTAAGTTGTAAGTCGGGCGATGTTGCTATACTCATCGAGCCAGACAATAGATTAGGGCTTGAGGCAGATGCTACACTAAAGGCTAATTTTGACTTTAAAGTTGCGGGATATGTTAAACCTGATCTAACTTTACCCAAAGAAGTTCATGACGCGGTGAAGTTTTTAGGCAGACCAGATAACCAAGGTCGTTACCCACTTAAATTTTAATATTTTATATAAAGAGTTTTAATGCAAATACCTCAGTTTACTGAGCAGCATGCTAAGCTGCTCAGCGAGTTTTTAAATGCCCAATCAGGCGCAATGAGCTTTACCCAAAGCCAAGGTTATTTATTTGGCGTTATATGTTCACCTGAGCCATTAGAAGTTCACCAATGGTTAGAGAATATACTCCCTAATACAGCAAACGACCTTGATGAAGACATATTGTTTTTATTTATGGCGTTACATCATCAAGTGAGTGAGCAAGTATTTGAGCTGGGTTATAAGTTACCCGCTGAGTTTGAATATGACTTTTGCCAGCACTGGTCTGCTGGATTTCTAACAGCAAGCCAAGCATATACTCATAAGTTACTAGCAAGTGAGCAACTTGATAGTCAGTATAAACAAGCTCTTGAAAGTGCACAGGCGACGCTCAGTTTTTTTGCACTCGATAAACCAATCATTGCGCAAATTGCACAGCAAAATAATATTGATGAATTACACTTATGTGAGCAGCAGTACGAGTTAATGGGCGACTTTGCATTAGGTTTTGCTGAACTTATCGAAATTGTAGCGCTTAACAGTGGCTTGTATACTGATGAAGGGTGGGAAGAGTAAGTTTTCTAGCACTTAAAGTTTGTTCTTAAAACCTAACCGCCAATTTCTAATTCAATATCAGTGCAACCTTGTTTGCACTGTATTACTCCTTTACCAGGCTCGCTGGTGGCTAAATTAAGGGTTAACACGCCATTACAATGTTCACATTTTAACGTTTTACCCTGTGCCAATTGCTTAAGCATAGTGCGGTGTTGATGAAATGAGTTACTTGCTTTTTTATTTAATCCAGAAAAATCCATTATTTTATTCTCGCCTGCGCTAATGATTCCTTGATAATTCGACATACAGTAAGTAATCGTTCTTCGTAAAAGTAAAGGTTTAGATCACCTTGACGACAATAGCGTAGTTCAAATAACTTGACTGATTCATCCGTAGTAAATGTTTTAGCAACATAGTCTTGTTCAGAACGAGAAAGTGCTAGTTGCTGATTCACTTTGTTTCTCGTCATAGTTGCTACAGGAAAGCGGTCTACTTTAGTTGTGCTGCTTAACAAGCCTATACCATCACCGAGCAAGCGTTCGCGCGGCTCTTTTACTAAGGGGTGATCAACGGTAAAAAATGCTAGGATCACGACCACTAGTATAAAAAATTTCTTCATAAATATACAAACCTTGATCCAAACAACACTTTAGTAGCCGGCAAGTGTAATAAAATACACCTTAAAAGCAAGTCACAAGTTGAATAAATTATTAGCAATCTAGTCAGTAATTTTAGCTAATATGCGTATAATAAGGGACAGTAGTTAGATATTTCTGAAATATCTGAAAGTACACAAGTACTACTTAAAGCGAATTATGTTTAGCATGTAAGTTGCTACACTTAGGCGAAAAGTACTAAAAGATTGCTGAATTTTTATTTCCTAGCGGCGTTGAGGAACTTCAATGGATAAGCAAATTAAAGTAAAAAACATACCAACAGAGGTTAAGATCCAAAAACCTGATCTGAGCCGTCAAGAAGATAGATTTAACCCTCGTAATCGTATTTATGTGCGTGCGGTTACAGGGCTTCATCAATTATTAAGACAACGCATCGGCTTTTTAGGCATGCTGGCGTTTATGTTATTGCCATGGATAAACTTTAATGGCCAACAAGCTGTTTTGTTTGAGCTAATGGAGCAAAAATTTAATATTTTTGGCTTAACCCTGTGGCCACAAGATTTCACTATTCTTGCCTTTATATTTATGCTAGCGGCGTTTGCTCTATTTTTAGTGACTACTTTTTATGGCCGTGTATGGTGTGGCTATACCTGCCCGCAAACAGTATGGACCTTCATTTTTATTTGGTTTGAAGAAAAATTTGAGGGCAGTGCTAACCAACGTAAAAAGTTAGATCAACGGCCAATGGATTTTGATAAATTCTGGCGAAAAACCGCAAAGCACACCAGTTGGGTATTATTTTCTTTATATACTGCGTTAACCTTTGTTGGTTACTTCACGCCTATTCGTGAACTAATCCCTGAGTTTGTCACCTTTAATGTGGGCGGTTATGCCTTAGTTAGTATCATTGTATTTACGATATGTACTTATGGTAATGCGGGCTGGATGCGCGAAATAATGTGTTTACATATATGTCCCTATTCACGCTTTCAGTCAGCGATGTTTGATAAAGACACCTTTACTGTCAGCTATGATGAAGCGCGTGGTGAAAACCGCGGGCCACGCTCGCGTAAACAAGACCCTAAAGAGCTAGGTTTAGGTGATTGTATTGACTGTAACTTGTGTGTGCAGGTTTGCCCAACCGGAATTGATATTCGTAATGGTCTGCAATACGAGTGTATAAACTGTGGCGCGTGTATTGACGCCTGTGACGGCGTAATGGATAAAATGAATTACCCTCGAGGACTTATCTCTTATACCACTGAGCGCAACTTAGAAACCCCAGAGCATAAAACTCATCCACTGCGTCCTAAGCTGATTGGTTACAGTATTATTTTACTCTTACTTACTGGTGCACTGGTTGCTAATATAGCGATGCGTAAAACCATGGACTTTGATATTATCCGTGATCGCAATCAGTTGTATCGTGTCGATTTTAATGGCTTAGTTGAAAATACCTACACCTTAAAAGTGATTAATAAAGCACAATATGAGCAAACATTCTCTATTGATGTTAAAGGGTTAGATAACTATAAATACATAGGCGACACCACCTTTACAGTAAATGCCGGTGAATCGCATAATGTACCGCTATCATTAGTCATGGACCCTTATGATTTAAAAGCGCCAATGACCGAGTTTAACTTTGTACTGTCGCCAATAAACGAGCCCGATAATAAAATATCGCAGCCAAGCAACTTTTTTAAAGCGCGATAAAGGGTCTGTATTAAAAAACGAACACTGTTATTAACAAAAAGCGGGATATTCCCGCTTTTCTTTTATATAAGAAGTATATGAGTAAATTTAGCTTTATTGACTTAACCCCAGATCTTATTTTGGATGCTATAGAAAGCGTTGATATTTACGCTGAGTCAGGGTTGTTAGCGCTAAATAGCTACGAAAATCGAGTGTATCAATTTGTAGCTGAGGGTGGAAAACGTTACGTTGTTAAGTTTTATCGGCCTGAACGCTGGAGCAAAGCGCAAATTCAAGAAGAGCATGATTTTGCCTTTGAACTGGCAGCCGCAGAAGTACCGGTGGTTGCGCCAATAAAGCATAATGGGCAAAGCTTATTTGAACACCAAGGGTATTTATTTACTTTGTTCCCAAGTGTAGGTGGGCGTTTATTTGAAGTCGATAATTTAGATCAGCTTGATGTGCTTGGGCGTTTAATTGGTCGCATGCACCAAGTAGCGAAAACAAAACCCTTTACTCAAAGACCGACTGTTACCTGTGATGAATACCTGCATACAGCTAAAGTTCATTTACAAAAAAGTAATTTAGTTCCTATGGGATTAGAAACTTCCTTTTACACTATTTTAGATTTAGTTATTGCCCAAGCGCAGCTGCAATATAAAAATGTAGACAGTATTCGCTTACACGGAGACTGCCATGCTGGTAATATTTTATGGGCTGGGGATGCGCTGATGTTTGTTGATTTAGACGATAGCCGCCAAGGACCTGCAATTCAAGATTTATGGATGATGCTCAGTGGCGATCGACAAACACAGCTGTTACAGTTAGACACTTTAGTGAATGCGTATGAAGAGTTTTGTGATTTTGATCACTCACAACTGAAGCTGATCGAACCGCTTCGCGCCATGCGTATGATTCATTACATGGGTTGGGTTGCAAAACGTTGGAGCGATCCAGCTTTTGTACGGAACTTTTCATGGTTTGCAGATGACAAATACTGGGAGCAACAAATTTTAGCGCTTAAAGAACAGCTTGCAGCTTTGCAAGAAGCCCCGTTAAAATTATTGCCATAATATTTTTATTTAAAAAAGAAGTATAACGAGATATTCATGCTTAAAAAATTAAAACTAAGTTTACTGATCCTATGTTTACCTTTCGCAGCACTAGCTGCCAACTTTGAAGCAGGTAATCAATATACTGTGATTGACGTTGAAAAGAGTAAAACGCCAAACGTAACCGAATTCTTCTCTTTCTATTGCCCGCACTGTTTTAAGTTTGAGCCGGTAGCAAAAGGGATTGCAGAAAACTTACCTGAAGGGGCTGAGTTTGTAAAAAATCATGTTAACTTTTTAGGGGGCGTTTCACCACAAGCACAAAGTAACCTGAGCTTTGCTTACTTAATTGCAAAAAAACATGATCAAGCCGAAGCAGTAACAGCGCAAATTTTTAAAAGCATCCATATTCAGCGTGCACCATTAACAGAAATTAAAGACGTTAAGAAGTTATTAGAGCTTAACGCAATTGATAACAGCACATTTGATAATGATATTGCTAGTTTGCCTATCATAGCAGCTGAACGTGCCATGCAAGATAAGCAGAATAAATATTCTGAACTTGGCGTATTAACTGGCGTGCCTACATTTATCGTAAATGACAAATATAAAATCAATATTAATACAATCAAGAGTCAACAAGAGCTTGATGAGTTAATTAGCTTTTTACTAAAACTATAATTTTTGGAGCACCATAATAATGATCAAATTAGTTAAAGCAGGGTTACTTGCTGTATTACTCCCTTTAGCTGCAACCAGTTTTGCTGCCACTTACGAAGAGGGCGTGCATTATGATGTCGTCTCTGATCGTGCAACCAGAAAGCCAGAAGTAAAAGAGTTTTTCTCTTTTTACTGTCCTGCATGTAATAACATGGAGCCACTGCTTGCTGAGATAAAACCTAAGCTAGACAAAAACGTAAAGTTCAAGAAAAGCCATGTAGATTTCGTTGGTGTACGTGACCCTGAACATCAAACTATGATCAGCCAAGCATTAGCGACTGCTGAGGTACTACCGCAAAAAGATAAAATTATCTCAGCGATGTTTGATCATATTCACGCAAAGCGTGCTCGTTTTAATGAGCTTGCAGATATAAAAGATGTATTTTTAGCGCAAGGTGTAGATGGCGACAAATTTGATAAATTATTTGAAAGCTTCTCGGTACGTACACTGAGCTCTAAAATGAAGCGCGACCAAGATTACTTTAAAGGTAAAGGGGCACTGCGTGGCGTTCCTACATTTATTGTTAATGGTAAATATAAGCTTAACTTAGGTGGCGAGTCAGGTATTTCATCGCCAGAAGATGTAACAGCACTCATTAACTACTTAGCAAATAAATAAGTAGTCTGGCCAAAATAAAAAGCTCCTTTAGGAGCTTTTTTATTTTTATAATATGCGCTATTTAATACTTAGTTTATTTACGTTGTAAAAATACACCAGATTCAATGTGATGTGTGTAAGGGAACTGATCAAATATTGCAAAGCGCTTAACCTCATGGGTTTGTGTTAAGTGATCAAGATCGCGCTCTAACGTATCTGGGTTACATGAGATATAAATAATATTCTCATAGTTAGCCACTAAATCACACGTTAGGGTATCCATGCCAGCACGAGGTGGGTCTACTAGAATGGTTTGGCAGTTGTAACTACTAAGGTCAATACCATCTAAGCGAGAGAAAGTACGCTCGCCTTTCATTGCCTGAGTAAACTCTTCGCTCGACATGCGAATAATATCTAAGTTAGTTACTTTGTTTTGAGCAATATTATATTGCGCTGAATGTACAGACGATTTTGATATTTCTGTTGCCAGCACTTTATTAAATGAGCCCGCAAGTGCAATTGAAAAGTTTCCGTTACCACAATACAGCTCTAGTAAATCATTGTTTAGTGGTTTACATAGCTCTTGTGCCCACTCTAACATTTTAATATTCACCTTCGCATTAGGCTGAGTAAAGCTATTTTCTACCTGTTGATAGATTAGCTCTTGGCTATTTACCATTAAACGCTCAGTAACAAAGTCATCGCCTAATTTTTCTTTTTGCTTACGTGCACGGCCAATAAAGTCAATTTTGTACTGGCTACTTAGCTTTTCCTTTAAGGCGTTGATCTCAGTTAACCAGTGTTCATCAAGTGGCTTGTGATACAGCAAGCTCACTAAAATTTCACCACTGAGGGTCGATAAATAATCTATTTGGAATAATTTACGACGCAGTACTTCGCAGCCTTTTAAGTTATCAATCATTACCTGCATAACTTCACCTACTAAAGGAGCTGCAGGATCAAAGGTATCGACACGTATTTTATCTTTCGTTTGTTGATCAAACATAATATGAAACAGATCGTCGCCATCGTGCCATACTCTAAATTCTGCACGTTGACGGTAGTTAATAGGCTCAGAGCTAAATACTTCTAACTGTTTTACACCGAAACGTTGAAACTGCTCTGTAATACGCTGCTCTTTTTCATTTAATTGTGCATCGTACTGCGTGGTATCTATATTTATAACTGCCATTAACGGTATAACCTTATCGTTGAGATCTGTTTATCGGCGCTATTGTAGGGAGCGAAGCGTATTTGTCTAGTTTTGATCAAATATAGTGAGCTTTTTTTGAGCATTTAACTACAGTATAGGCTCACTTGGCCGATATAAGAGTATGTCTAAATAGGAGTCTTCTCATGAAAATAGGTAACTTTAGTTTTGTTCCAAACAGCAATGCCAATAAATACAATACTAAACAAGCAATGCCACAGCCTAAAATAGACTCCCCACCAACTAGCTATCAGCAACGCGGAGAAGAATTGGCAGCTGCCGTATTGGGTGACAAAATGGCAAAAGAATTAGGCTTGCCGGTTGCTGAAGCGAAAAAAGACAAACCATTGTTTGATTTTAATGAAGTAGTCAAAAATGTTTTAGACTTTGTGACAAGCTCAGTAAAAAAAGCCAAAGCCAATGGTGCCGATGATGACAAGCTACAAGATATACTTAACCAGGCACGTAAAGGCGTGCAAACAGGTGTTGATGAAGCTGTAGATGAATTAAAAGGTATGGGCGTATTTAATCAAGAGCTTGAAGAGGGTATTAATAAATCAAAAGAGGGCATCTTTAATGGCCTTGATAAATTTGAGCAGAACTTATTTAACCCTCAGCCAGCAAGCGTAACGGTTAGTCAATCGCAATATGTGAACCTTAGTAACAGCGCTGATTACACTTTTACCACCGCAGAAGGTGATGAAGTGAGTATTAGTTTTGCAGATGCTTACCAATCTCAGTCATCTAGTCGCTATCAGCAAACTGAAAGCTCGCAAGCATTTAGTACGCAATTTTCTGAATCTCGCGAGTTATCATTTTCTATGTCAGTAAATGGAGAGCTTAATGAAGACGAGCAGCAAGCTATAAATGATTTAATGACAGAGTTACAAGATGTAAGTAAAACCTTTTTCAGTGGCGACTTAGATAAAGCATTTGAACAAGCCCAAGAACTCAGCTTAGGAAATGAACAGCTGGTGGCATTTTCAATGGACTTACGTCAAAGTAAAACTGTGGCAGCTATTAAAGAGTATGAACAAATTAAGCCAACATCAGAAAAAGCCATTGCCGAAACTGTAGCCCCTTTTAATGATGATCTAAAATCGGCTTACTCTAAAGCGCAAGCATTAGGATTAGAAAGCCAGCTATCAGGTATCATTCAATGGCTAAATCAAGATCAACAAGAAATAGATAAACTGGTTGATTACACTAACACCATGTTTGAAAACTTAGATAAATTAAACACAGCTACTGCAAAACTAGACGCTGAGTAAAACTACTTTCTTTTATAAAAGCCTCATGGCAAACTGCCGTTCAAAGTAAAGAGTAGGAATGGTAGTTTGTCAGCGCACATCATGGTCTTTGATTCAGGTATAGGTGGAACCACAGTACTTGAGCATATTCAGCAAAGCATTCCCCACGCTCAATACAGTTACTTCATGGATAACGCATTATTGCCCTATGGTGCGCAATCGCAGCAAACCATTATTAATCGCTTATGTGGACTAATCCAATTTATCAAAGATGAGTCACTTAATGTCGACTTAATTGTTATAGCCTGCAATACCGCTTCAACATCTGCGTTAAGTGCGGTACGAAAAATAACAGATATTCCAATTGTAGGGGTTGTACCTGCAGTTAAGCCCGCAGCACAAATAACACAATCAAAGCATATTGGGTTATTGGCAACCCCCGCTACGGTTTCAAGTTCATATACAGATGCGCTAATTAAAGAGCATGCCTCATCTATAACCACAAGCTTATATAGTAGTGTTGAACTGGTTACCTTGGCAGAAGCATTCTTTTTTACCCAACACTTAGATATTGAAAAGCTGCACACTGAGTTAGACCGGTTAAATATTAATAACGATATAGATGTGCTGGTATTAGGCTGTACTCACTTTCCTATTCTTGCAAAACCAATAAGTGATTACTTTAAAGCACGTATTAAGTTGTTAGACTCTGGAGCAGCTATTGCGAAGCGGGTTAGTTATTTACTAAATTTAAGTGATTGCCAAGCGGACATAAAAAAGCCGCTGCACTATTATGCAACGGCTGATGTATGTAGTGATAAATTAGCGGTTAAGCTAGTTACACTGTTTGATCCGACTCTGAGCGATAAGAGTTAGAATCATCTTCTTGTTTTTGTTTTGCTTCACGTACTTTTAAAGTACGTTGTTGGAACTCACTATCGTTTAACTTAGCAATTGCGTTATCTGCATCAGCTTGAGCCATTTCAACAAAACCAAAGCCGCGTCGTTTGCCAGTGTTTTTATCTTTTAGTAAACGAACATTAAAGACTTTGCCTTGCTCTTCGAACAAAGCACGTACAACGCCTTCATTTGCGCGATAAGGAAGATTGCCAACATAAAGTGTTTTTGTTTTTACTTCGGCTTCTTCTGTAGTTACTGATGACATTGCAGCAATAACAACACCACCAATTAATAAACCGGCACCGAATAGAAGTGCAGGGTCTAATGCTAGGCTTGCAAGCGCAAACTTAACGATAACAAAACCAACAACAGCAAGAATAACTGCGAAGATAAAAGATTTTTGATCGGGTAATTTCATTTTTGATCTACCAATAAACAGGAAATAAACATTAATTTAACATTGTGAACTTGCTATCTTAACGTCTTAATTGAACATAGCAATGAAATTTATAGCAAATAGTTAATAAGAGTGTAAAAAACAACCGATAGTAAGGCATTTCTTTACTATTTCACCCTCATTTGTTTGAAACTTGAGCAAACGGTAAAAAGATCTAAAAAAAAGGTTGATCTGTTTTCGGATCTCCCTATAATGCGACCCCACTGAGACGGGGAACGCCAACGCATAGCGAGGCACGAGCTACTCAGAGAGTTAAGTAAAACTTAAGTTTAAATCATCGTAAGAAAGTTTAAAATTAAGTGTTGACTCGAAAAATAAAGGATGTATTATACGCATCCCTAGCGACAACGTCGCAACGTTCTTTAACAATATAAAGCAATCATCTGTGTGGGCACTCGTACAGATT
>NZ_BAAJMJ010000015.1:0-57214 GCF_057552415.1 Pseudoalteromonas sp. NH0006-26 | reverse complement strand
CTGTTGGTCACTCAGCTTCAATTGAGACTCTAAATTTGTTTGCCTCACTACCTAAGTAGCTTGGCTGTTAGAACTCAATCTGTACGAGTGCCCACACAGATGATTGCTTTATATTGTTAAAGAACGTTGCGACTTTGTCGCTAGGGATGCGTATAATACATCCTTTATTTTTCGAGTCAACACTTAATTTTAAACTTTCTTACGATTATTTAAACTTAAGTTTTATTTAACTCTCTGAGTAGTTCGTGCCTCGCTATGCGTTGGCGTTCCCCGTCTCAGTGGGGTCGCATTATAGGGAGAACAGATTTTTACGCAAGTACTTTTTTAAAGAAAAACTAAAAAAACACACTGTTCGGTTAGTATCTGAGCGAAAGCAGGTGAAACTGGTAGTTTTATAATCAATATAGGCTTTGCTGGCACTAAAATAAGCGCTACTGTTACACTAATACTCTTAATATGTTTAATTTAAAGGTACATATATGGCAATACGTTCTTATAAAGGAATCACTCCTGCGTTTAATGAATCTGTTTATGTAGACGAGTCGTCTGTATTAGTCGGTGATATCACTATAGGTGATGATAGCAGTGTATGGCCGTTAGTTGCTGCCCGTGGTGATGTTAACCATATTCGTATTGGTCAGCGTACTAATATACAAGATGGCAGCGTTTTACACTTATCAAGAGCAACAAAGAATAATCCAGACGGCTACCCGCTTATTATTGGTGATGATGTAACCGTTGGTCATAAGGTAATGCTACATGGCTGCGTATTAGGTAATCGTATACTCGTGGGTATGGGCGCTATTATTATGGATAATGTGATTGTAGAAGATGAGGTTATTATTGGTGGCGGTGCTTTAGTACCCCCTAATAAGCGTTTAGAGTCTGGTTTTTTATATGTAGGTAGCCCAGTAAAACAAGCTCGCCCATTAACAGAGCAAGAGCTGAGCTTTTTAAAAGTGTCTGCTGATAATTATGTTCAGCTAAAAGATGAATACTTAGCTGAAGACGCTAGTTAATTTAACTAACTAAACTCACTTCTATTTGACCTGCCGAGTTATAGCATTCATCTTCAATAAGCTGCTCGGCACGTTCTTCATAATCAAAACGGTATTGCTCAAAATGACGCGTCGCATGACTCTCATCGGCTAAATTTAAACTACTGACAGCAATCACACACTCAACTAGCATGCCACTTACTTGTGCAAAAAAAACTAATTGATGAGTTGGCTCTCTAAATTCGAGTCGATCTATAAACTGTATTGCTTGATTCATTTAAGCACTCCCTGCTTTAGTGCAGTAATAACAGGAACAATCTCAGGCATTTTATTTCGCCATACATAATAAGCTTGTGCGGCTTGCCCTACTAGCATACCACTGCCATCTAATAGCTTAGCTGCTTTATTGTGTTCGCTGACCCAATTCATGAATAGCGTATTTTGCGTGGCGTAAAACATATCATAAGCCATTTCACATGTGCTTAAGTGCTTTTCGCTTAACGCAGGTAATTCGTTATTCATGCTGCTCGAGGTTGAGTTAATAACTAAATGATAATCAGTAAAAGGAAGGTCGTCAAAACCATACCCCGAAACATTGCCATGCCCAGTAAAGAGCTTTGCCAATGTTTGGGCTTTGTGTACTGTGCGATTAACAATAACTATCTCTGCGGGATTTTGCTCTAGTAAAGGTAAGATCACTCCTCGAGCAGCGCCACCCGCACCAATGATCAACAGGCGTTTACCTGTTATCGTTATTTTATTGGTCAGTAAGTCGTTAACAAAACCAGTGCCATCAGTGTTATCACCGAGTAAACTGCCATCATCGCGCTTTTTAAGGGTGTTCACTGCGCCTGCCAGTTTAGCAACTGGGGTGAGTTCATCGGCTAAAGCAAAAGCCTGCTCTTTAAAAGGAACAGTGACATTGGCGCCTTTTCCCCCTTGCTCAAAAAAAGCAGCGACTGTTTTTTCAAATCCATCGATAGGTGCTAATATTGCGCGATAGTCGATTTGCTCTCCCAATGACTTTGCAAACTGCTGGTGAATAATGGGAGATTTTGAATGTTTGATTGGATTTCCAAAAACCGCATATTTGTCCATTTTAAACAACCTCTTCGCAGTTTTAGTACTGCCTATTAACGATGATAAAATTATGATTAAAAGACTCTTTTCAAGATCAAAGCCGTCTACAACTACGCAAGCACCTACGCCAGATAAAACCCCGTATGAAATCATTGGTGGAGAAGCCCCCACGCGTGCAATTGCTAATAGATTCTACGACATAATGGCCAGCGATGAATACGCTAAACCATTATATGATATGCATCCTCAACCATTAGACAGAATTCGCCAAGTATTTTTTGAGTTTTTATCCGGTTGGCTTGGTGGGCCTGACCTATTTGTTGAAAAGCATGGCCACCCGATGCTGCGTAAACGTCATATGCCGTTCCCTATTGATCAAGACCTACGCGATCAGTGGATGTATTGCATGAATAAAACCTTAGATATAGAAATTGATAACCCCGTGTTACGCGAGGGCTTACGTCAGTCACTGGCCCAACTAGCCAGCCATATGATTAACCAGCATTAACCTACCTCATTCTTTAATTGGGGATTATTTGCGCTAAGTCAAAACCCGCTTTTCTAAAATATAGATAATACCCTATCAAATAATTAGAAAAGCGTGGCGCGTGTGAAATCTATCCAACATAAAATTTATGCTTTGTTAGCCTTAACCGGCATTATTGTATTAATAGCGAGTATTTTTAGTAGTGCTAGCCAGCAGCGCACGCTCGCCCAAGATACGGTGGCAGAAAATATTAAGCTGCTTGCCGATAACTATTTTGATTCAATAAACACCATGATGCTAACGGGCACTATGGCTAATCGAGAATTATTGAGCCAAAAGCTACGCAAACACCCTAATATAGAAGATGCCCATATTATTCGCTCCGATATAGTTAATAAACTGTATGGCGCCGGAAATAAAAACCAAACAGTAAGTAATAACAACGAACGCGAAGCACTGCAGGGTAAAGAAAGCTTATTTATAGAGCAAAACACTGATAGCCGCAGTATGACCTACCTACGCCCTATGTATGCTAGCACGGATTATAAAGGCACTAACTGTTTAGGCTGCCATCAAGCGCAAGAAGGCGATGTGCTGGGCGTGGTAAAAATTAGCTATTCCCTAGCCGATATTGATAGCGAGGTAACTTACAACACCTTAATAACCACCAGCCTACTTTCTACTATTTTTATTATTGCCTTTGTGCTGCTAGGTATAGTGTTTAGAAAAATATTTATAGTGCGCCTTAAAAAGCTCGGCCATGCAATGCACTTAGCTACTACCAATAAAGATTTGACCTTACGCATTGAAGATAACGCCGAAGATGAACTCGGCTGGCTTGCCACCAGTTTTAACCAAATGATTGCTACGTTTAAAGATAACATTGCTCAGGTATCTCACTCTTCAAAAGTGCTTATTCATTCAGCAGAGAAAATTTATACCTCGGCCGATACTACTGAGCGCGCTATTTTAGAACAAAAGAAAAGTACCGACTCGGTGGCCGCAGCAATTAATGAGCTAGAAAGCTCATCCAATGAAGTAAGAAACACCACTCATTTTGCTCAAGAAAAATCTGAGAACAGTAATGAGCTAGCACAACAAAGCATGCAGGTTGCAGAGCAAACCGAACTCAGTATAAATCAACTAGCTGAAGATGTACGCCAAGCGGCAGATCAAGTGAGACAACTGCAAGAGCAAACGCTTGAAGTGGGCAAAGTACTTGAGGTGATCAGCAGTATTGCTGAACAAACAAACCTATTAGCACTTAATGCTGCCATTGAAGCTGCCCGTGCAGGTGAAGCAGGCCGAGGATTTGCCGTTGTTGCTGATGAAGTACGAACTTTAGCAACCCGAACTCATGCCTCTACCGATGAAATACGCCGTACTATAGATAAGTTGCAATCAGAAGCAGCGCAAACAGTTAAAACCATGGGTGAGTCCTGTGAAGAGGCTGACGAAAGAGCGCAACAAGTACAACAAGTTGCACAGGCTTTAAAAGATATTTCAGGGCAAATGAATGAAATAAATGAGCTAAATATACAAATAGCCGATGCAACAGAGCAGCAAAATCTAGCCGCCGAAGAAATAAATATAAGTGTTGTTGGTATTAGCGATAATGCAGAGCAATCGTTAGTGGATGCCGATGAAAATCAAAAAGTCAGTGAAGAGTTACTCAATTTAGCTCGTTCGTTAGATGAGCAGGTACGCAGTTTTAAACTTAAACAATAATTTTAAAAGCCAGTCAATAAGTAGCTTATTGACTGGCATATCATTCTTAGCCCAGTGCTAACCAATCTCGAGGCTTTAAGAAATCTTTATATAGTAATGCCTCTGCGCTGTCTTCAGCTGGGGTATAGTTATACTCCCAACGGGCTAAAGGTGGCATCGACATTAAAATAGATTCCGTACGGCCACCGCTTTGTAAACCAAACAATGTGCCACGATCCCAAACTAAATTAAACTCAACATAACGACCACGGCGGTATAATTGGAAGTCGCGCTGCTGCTCGGTGTACTCATCGTTTTTACGACGCTCAATAATAGGAACATAAGCATCTAAAAAGCCATTACCCACCGATTGCATAAATGCAAAGCTTTGCTCAAAACCTAACTCATTTAAATCGTCAAAAAATAAGCCGCCTACGCCGCGGGTTTCATCACGATGTTTTAAATAAAAGTATTCGTCACACCATTTTTTATATTTTGGATATACGTCATCGCCAAACGGCTGACACACATCGTGCGCAACTTGGTGCCAATGCACTACATCTTCAAGTACAGGGTAAAACGGGGTTAAATCAAAACCACCACCAAACCACCAAATCGGTTCTTCACCTTCTTTTTCGGCAATAAAAAAGCGTACATTGGCATGGCTTGTTGGTATATGTGGGTTTTTAGGGTGAATCACTAACGATACACCACACGCATGAAAACTACGTCCTGCAAGCTCAGGTCTATGTGCTGTGGCAGAGCCCGGCATAGAGGCACCAAATACATGAGAGTAATTAACTCCCCCTTGCTCAATCACATTACCATTGGTGATAACGCGAGTACGACCACCGCCGCCCTCTTCTCGCTGCCAGCTGTCTTCAACAAATTGTGCTTTCCCATCTGCTGCTTCTAAGCCTTGGCAAATGGTATCTTGCAAAGCCATAAAGTAGGCTTTTACTTGTTTTAATAATTCGCTTTGCATAGTTAACCTCTGAATATATTGCCTGTCGTGGCATCTTTAATGGTGCTTGGTTGAGTATTACCACCTAATGGTTCATCAACATAAAAACTAACCTGCTCTGCAAACTGCTGCTGCGCTTCAACAATACTTATTACCGTTGCTTGACCAGTTAAATTTGCACTTGTTGATACCAATGGTTTACCAAACTCTTGGCATAAACGTTTAACTGTAGGATGGTTAGTTACTCTCACTGCAATAGTATCAAATTGCCCTGTTAACCACTTCGGCGTGGTTTTAGCAGCAGGCATGACCCAGGTAATAGCACCAGGCCAACTTGAAAAAATATCAGCGCGTTTGTCCATGGGCAACTTAGCGTCATCCACGTACTTTAATAATTGCCCGTAATTGTCAGCAATTAAAATAAGCCCTTTTTCAACTGGGCGTTGTTTAATATCAAGTAAACGTTCCACCGCCTGTTGATTGTCAGGATCGCAACCTAAGCCATAAACAGCTTCAGTTGGGTATAAAATAACATCGCCGTTTTCTAAGCTTGTTATTGCAGTAGATAAAGAAGAAAGGTCAGACAAAATTGTCTCCAGAGATATTTACGTTATTCAGTGGCAGCAAACTTATGCATACAGCTTTTTTGTGGACATTGTAACACAACGCCACTCGCGGTTTTTTTCTCAGTAACAACTGGCCACTCACATACTGGGCACGCTTGGGCTACAGGCTTATGATTTAGCGTATATTTACAGCTTGGGTAACAGTCGCAGGAATAAAACACCTTACCAAACTTATTACTGCGTGAAACTAAATGACCCTTTTTACATTTAGGACAACCAATCACAGGCTCTTCACTTGGGGTATCGTCATGCTCACTGGCAATATAATGACATTCAGGGTAACCGGTACAGCCAATAAACATACCGTAGCGGCCATTTTTCACCACCAGCGGCTTGCTACACTCTGGACACTCACTGTCCTCTAGTATTTTGATTTCATTGCTATCATGATGAGCAAGCGGACGAATAAAATCGCACTTAGGGTAACTAGCGCAGCCTAAAAAAGGCCCAGATTTACTATTACGAATGACGAGTTCTGAACCACATTGCGGGCATATCTCATATTCTTTTTCTAAGGCATGTTGATTAGCCGAAAAAAGTGAATGATCGATTTTACTCATGTAAATCCTAGTGGTTGGTGAATTTTCGCCTAATATACCCAAAACCCTTAAAGATACAAGCTATCGCAGTCGGTTTGTTAACGCTGAAAATAATAAAACACGCAATAATGGTTAATGTAACACTTCGCTAGGCTCATCAAAAATAAGATCTTCCATTTGCTCATACGCCTGCTGAGAATCAGGGGCATTAAATAACACCATCAAAATTAACCATTTTAAATCTTCTAAAGTAATGGCTGAATTATCAAGCGCCGCCAAACGATCCATCACCATTTCACGAGTGGTGCTATTAATAACGCCGGTTTGTTCAACAAACATTAAAAAGCCACGGCATTCAGTATCAAGAACTCGACACTCACTATCGGTAAAGATTCGCACTGCATGCTGCTCAGTGGCTAATAAATAAGGCGACTCATTACTATATTGTAATGCGGCAAGTTGATCTAACCAGTCAATAGCTTTATTTATTTCCGGCTTGTTAAACCCAGCGCGCAGTAGCTCATCAGTAAGCTTACTTTGCTCAACAAAAACATCGCTTTCGCTGTGAACATAGTTTTCAAATAAATACATAAGAATATCAAACATATTATCCTCCAGCGCTTAATTTAATATAGCCGTCTAATACTCGCTCAATTTGATCGTCTAACTCTAAATCAAGCAATCGCGCTTGTACTTTATCAATTGGCCACTGCACTCGACGCATAATATCGTCCACACTGGTCACCTCAAACCCAATACTATTAAGTACCTCGCAATCTGAGGTTACAGCATCAGTTGACTCTTTATAGTTTAGACCAGAAGGGTATGAAAAGTTCATCTCATCAAGGATATCTGCGACGTTCTCAACCAGCTTAGCACCTTGCTTAATTAAAAAGTGGCTAGCTTGTGCAAGCGGGTTTTTAATTGAACCGGGTACCGCAAAAACTTCTTTATTTTGTTCAAGCGCGTAACGTACCGTAATTAATGAGCCGCTTTTAATTTCGGCTTCAACAATTAAAACGCCTAAAGAGAGCCCTGAAATAATACGATTGCGCCGTGGGAAGTTGTGCGCATTGGCAGCCGTACCAGGCAAAAACTCACTAACCAATAAGCCTGTTGCTAATACTTGCTCTGTGAGTAACTTATGGCGTTTAGGATAGTAAATATCAACGCCTGTCCCTAGCACTGCAATGGTTTTGCCATTTCCTGACAGTGCCCCTTTATGGGCAGCACCGTCAATACCTCGCGCCATACCTGAGGTTACTGTTATGCCAGCAAGGGTTAACTGGTGTGCAAACTCAGCAGCAATTTCAAGCCCTGTAGTCGTTGCGTTTCGACTGCCAACAATGGCTATTTGCGGCGAAGCCAGCAAGCTGATATCCCCTTTACAAAAAAGTAATAGTGGCGCACTGGCTATTTGTTTTAGCTGTTTTGGGTAGGTGGTATCAAAAATACTAATAACAACAATGTTTTGTTGGCTGATCAACTGCTCATAATGTGCAACTTGCTGCCAGTTAGTGTTAAGTAAGTTGCTAGCTTGGTGAGCCGTTAAACCAATGTTTACTAGCTCAGCGTGTGATAAAGAAAACAGCGATGCTAAACTGTATTGTTGAGACAGGGCTAAGAGCGTTTTAATCCCTAGCCCTTTGCATAAGTAAAAGGCAAGCCAATGATTTAGCTTGCCACACGATTGTTCCATGTTCCCTCCTAGAACACCGACTCGCTACTTAATGAATAACTGCTAAATCTCCAATGCGAATTGGGTGCTGATTTTTAGTGATCAGCGCATAACTAACTTTGTCATACACTTTAAAAATAATCATTTCACCAACTTTTTCTGCTGGCATTTTCCACGCAATGCTATCTTCATCGCTTTCTGAACCAAGTAACTCGTTGGTAGCCGATATTAATTTTTCCAAACGACTCGAGTCTTCGGTATAACGTGGACCTCTGGCACCATCAATAACCGTCGGTGACTGGCGTTCAATATCCAGCACATGACCTACCTCAACTTGCTGCTCTGAGCCTAAGTTTAGCACCACCACATCCATCGTGCTAAATTCTCTCACTTCACGGGGTGAAGCAATTACATGCCCCTGCAATGGCTGGGTAGGACGATGCATATTAAAATACACTGGCAGCATCTGCCCTTCCATAGCCGGTAATAAAAAATCACCTTGTTTAATTTCGCGTTTAACTGATTCAACTCTTACTGATGCAGGTTCGCCATTAGCTGCATCACCTTCTCTAAAGGCACGAGCCATACCCACATAAGATGCTCTACTCGCAAGTTCTTCACCTGTTTTAGGGTCGGTGTAAGGCGCCCCTTTATGGTAAATAGCATAAGCCTGATGGCGCTTTAAATTACCTTTAACATATAAAATATGATCGATAGTTTGAGTTTTGGTATTTTCGTTTGCACCCAAGATATAAGGTTTTTCTTTTATCGAATCGCTGTTTATCGCTTGTTCAAATGACAAATACGGTTTAATCACCGCAAGCGGTAAGGTAGTAATGGCATCTTTCCCTTTAGGGGTAATACGCCCCATGGGTGATAGTTTTCGATACGCTTTATTAATCACTAAACGCGGATTACCGTCCGTATCGTAAATTAATGCTAACGCATCACCCGGGTAAATAAGATGAGGGTTCTCTATTTGCGGGTTCATTTGCCATAACTCAGGCCACAGCCATGGCTCGTTCAAATATATAGCTGAGATATCCCAAAGCGTGTCACCTTTTTTTACAACGTATTGTTTAGGCGCGTCTTTTTTTATAGTTAGTATATCTGCTAGCACAGGAAAAGTAGCACCTAATGCAAGTATTATTGCAATTAATGGAGATTTCATTGAGCTTCCTCATAGTGTTTTTTCATTATTATTAACCAAAACCTGTTAAAGGGGAACGTGAATGGCTAAAATAAGAACATACGATACCCTAAATTTAAGCATAAGTGTAAAAGGTAACTATGGCTAGGTTAGAAGTTTTAAGATTTCCAGATGAACGTTTACGTACAATCGCAAAAGAAGTAACAGTTGTTGACGACCAAGTGCGTGAAATCGTCAAAGATATGCTAGAAACTATGTACGATGAAAATGGTATTGGGCTTGCTGCTACGCAAGTTGATATTCACCAACGCATTGTGGTGATCGATGTATCAGAAGAGCGCGATGAACCGCTGGTGCTTATCAATCCACAAATTATCAAAAAAGATGGCTCTACCGTGAGTGAAGAAGGCTGTTTATCAGTTCCTCATTCGTATGCAAAAGTTGATCGCGCAGAAACCGTCACCGTGGCTGCACTCAACGAAGAAGGTAAAGAGTTTATTCTTGATGCCGACGAGTTATTAGCGATTTGTATTCAGCATGAGCTTGATCACCTTCAAGGTAAATTATTTATTGATTATTTATCTCCATTAAAGCGCCAACGCATTCGTAAAAAGCTTGAAAAAGAAGCGAAGTTTGCAGCGCAATAATAAGCACCTTAGTAAATAATTAGGAAACTCAGTGACACAACCATTACGCATTATATTTGCCGGTACTCCGGACTTTGCTGCACGCCATCTGCAAGCACTCATTAATAGTGAACACCAAATTGTGGGTGTTTACAGTCAACCAGATCGTCCAGCGGGTCGCGGAAAAAAACTAAAAGCCAGTGAAGTAAAAGCGCTTGCACTAGAACATGACCTCCCTGTTTTTCAGCCTCAATCACTCAAAACAGACGAAGCACTTGAGGAATTAAACAGCCTCAATGCCGATATCATGATTGTGGTTGCCTACGGGTTAATTTTGCCAAAAGCCATTTTAGATGCCCCACGTCTAGGCTGTTTAAATGTACATGGTTCTATTTTACCACGCTGGCGTGGTGCAGCGCCGATTCAACGCGCTATTTGGGCAGGTGATCAGCAAACCGGTGTCACTATAATGCAAATGGATGAAGGGTTAGATACCGGCGATATGCTACATATTAGCCATTGCCCTATTGATAGCGCTGAAACCAGTGCAAGCTTATACGCTAAGCTTGCTGAGCTTGGGCCTGATGCTCTCATAAACACTATAAATCGTTTGGCTAAAGGTGACATAACCCCTGAACCACAAAACGATGCAGATGCTAATTACGCGAAAAAACTCTCTAAAGACGAGGCCAACATTGATTGGTCTATGGATGCCGAGCAAATTGAGCGTAACATTCGTGCCTTTAACCCATGGCCAGTATGCTTTACCCAAATGAGCGGTAACACGGTAAAAATATACCAAGCAAATGTTGTAGAGCAATCAGGCGCAGCTGGCACCGTACTAACAAGTGATAAGAACGGTATCGTTGTGGCTTGTGGTAAACACGCTTTATCTATTAGCGAATTACAACCACAAGGCAAAAAGCCAATGGCAATTAATGATTTTTTAAACGGTCGTAGCGACTGGGTTACACCTGGCACCGTATTAGGCGAAAATAATGAGTAATGTAAGCAATGTCAGAGCGCTAGCCGCTGAAACTTTATATAACGTGGTTGATAAAGGCGCATCGCTTAATCAAGAACTCCCTTTCGCTAGCCAAGGCCTATCACCTAAAGATAAAGCCTTACTGCAGCAAATTTGCTACGGAGTATTACGTTACTTACCTAGCCTAGAAAATTATTGCCAGCATTTAGTTGAGCAACCACTTAAAGGTAAGCGCCGTATTTTTCAGTTTTTGCTGTATGTGGGCATTTACCAACTACAACATATGCGTGTACCGCCACATGCTGCAATTAGCGAAACCGTTAATGCATTACAACAATTGCGCGCTCTTGGTCTAAAAGGGCTTATTAATGCCATTTTACGAAGCTTTCAGCGCCAACAACTTGAGCTTGAAGAAAAAGCCAAACAGATTCCAGTGTGTTTATATAACCACCCAAACTGGTTTATCAAGCAAGTAAAAGAAGCCTACCCAAATAACTGGGAAGACATACTAGAAGCAAACCAGCAGCAAGCACCAATGTGGCTGCGAGTGAATCAATCGCAGTTTAGCACCCAAGAATATAGCGAGATGCTAACTGCTAACGATATCGAACATACCCTAAACCCAGATTTTATTGATGGCATAAAGCTAAGTAAGCCTCGAGATGTGTTTTCACTTCCTGAGTTTGATACCGGCGCTTGTTCAGTACAAGATGCAGCAGCGCAGCTTGCAGCTCGCTATCTCGACCCACAAAATGGTGATGCCATACTCGATGCCTGTGCAGCGCCTGGTGGTAAAACCTGCCATATTTTAGAGCTTGCCGATGCTGATGTACTTGCGCTTGATAGCGATGCCACACGCCTCGAGCGTGTTAAACAAAACTTAGAACGCATAGGTTTAGGCGCCGATTTACAATGTGGTGATGCATCGCAGCCTCACACTTGGTGGGATGAAGAACAGTTTGATCGTATTTTGTTAGATGTACCCTGCTCTGCAACTGGCGTAATTCGTCGTCACCCAGATATTAAATGGTTACGTCGCGCATCTGACATTAACGACTTATCGACCCTACAGGGCGATATACTCGATAGCATTTGGCCATTATTAAAACCAGGCGGCACATTAGTGTATGCAACTTGCTCGGTACTTCCACAAGAAAACCAACAACAAGTTGCTAAATTTTTAGCTAATAACGACGATGTAGAGCATATTCCTCTACACAGCGAAGACACTAAAACCACACCAGGATTGCAGTTATTACCAGGCGAAAGTGACGGTTTTTACTACGCTAAATTAGTTAAAAAAGCCTAGGCAATACATT
Source organism: Pseudoalteromonas sp. NH0006-26 (assembly GCF_057552415.1). The sequence continues at coordinate 45,055 of NZ_BAAJMJ010000015.1, read as the reverse complement.
TAGCTACTTCAATTTAGAGGTAGCTAATACTTTGATGTAATTAGTATTAATAATACGGGTACATAATGAAAATAATCATACTCGGTGCTGGGCAAGTTGGCGGCACACTCGCAGAAAACTTAGTGGGTGAACAAAACGAAATAACCGTAGTTGATATCGACGGTAACCGCTTGCGCGAGCTACAAGATAAATACGATTTACAAGGTGTTGCAGGCCATGGCGCTCACCCTGACGTGCTAAGTCGCGCAGGGGCTGAGGATGCCGATATGATTATCGCGGTGACCAGCTCAGATGAAGTGAACATGGTAGCATGCCAAGTTGCCTACAGTATTTTTAATACACCAACCAAAATAGCCCGTATTCGCTCTGAGCAATATTTAAAATACCGCGAAAAACTCTTTCATAATGATGACTTACCTGTCGATCATTACATTGCCCCAGAAGCACTCGTAACTAAATATATTCGCCGTTTAATAGATTACCCCGGTGCATTACAAGTGCTACAATTTGCCGACGGCATGCTCTCTTTAGTGGCGGTAAAAGCCTACTATGGCGGTTTATTGGTAGGCTATGCCCTATCTACACTTAAACAACATATTCCTAATGTTGAAACCCGGGTAGCTGCTATTTACCGTCAAGGCAAAGCAATAAAACCATTAGGCACCACAGTAATAGAAGCCGACGATGAAGTATTTTTTATTGCCGCTACTAAACACATTCGTGCGGTAATGAACGAGCTACAAAAACTGGAACGCTCGTACAAAAAAATTATGATAGCCGGTGGGGGTAACATTGGTGCTGGCCTTGCCCGTTCACTAGAAAGAAACCACAGCGTTAAATTACTAGAACGTAGTAAAGAGCGTGCAGAGCAACTCTCTGAAATGCTCGACAACACCGTGGTATTTTGTGGTGATGCATCCGATCAAGAGCTGCTCTCAGAAGAACACATAGAACAAGTTGATGTGTTCATTGCCGTTACCAACGACGATGAAGTAAATATAATGTCGGCCATGCTAGCAAAACGCATGGGGGCACAAAAAACCATGGTACTTATTCAACGAGGCGCCTATGTTGATTTAGTACAAGGCGGCGAAATTGATATTGCCATTTCACCACAACAAGCGACCATTTCTGCGTTACTTACACATGTGCGCCGTGGTGATATTGTAAACGTGTACTCATTGCGTAAAGGGGCTGCAGAAGCCATAGAAGCAGTGGCCCATGGTGATGAAAATACATCTAAAGTAGTGGGTCGCGCGATTGCTGATATTAAATTGCCAGCAGGTACCACAATAGGTGCAATTGTGCGTAATGACGATGTACTGATTGCCCATGACGACACGATAATTCTATCAGGCGATCATGTAATTATGTTCTTAATTGATAAGAAGCACATCAACGTGGTTGAAAAGTTATTCCAAGTTAGCGCTATTTTTCTATAATTAAACTGCTTGAGTTAAGTAATCAACAAGCACAAAAAAAAGCCGCTGACTATTAAGCGGCTTTAGTGGAGTATGATGGGGTAATACTTATTGTACTTTTGCAAACTCTTCTTTAGAAAGTTCACCATTTCCGTCAGTATCTAAGTCATCAAAAATATTCATTAGTTGTTTATTTGCAGCCGCTTCCTGCTGGCTAATTACACCGTCGCCATTACTATCAAAAGAGGCAAAGTCTACTGCTGCGTATGCCGCTGATGATGATGACGCTAATACTAAAATCGCTAGCGTTGTATTTAATGCTTTCATAATAAGTCTCCTTAAAGAGGGAAATCCTTTTCTGAGATCCCTGTGCAATGAAAAAAGTTAAAAATTAAAAGTTTGCAAACTCAGCTTTAGAAAGCTCACCATTACCGTCAGTATCAAGCTCAGTAAATGCGGCGGTTAAATCAGCATTTACAGCAGCTTCGCTTTGACTAATAACCCCATTACCGTCGGCATCAATTGTGTCAAAGTCGCTAGCGGCAAAGGCTGCTGATGAAGAAGCTAGCGCGATAAGTGCGAATGTTTTGTGTAATGTTTTCATAATTTAATCCTTCAAAATGTAATGCTTTGTGCTATTGGAAATGTCAGGCTATAACCGTCCTTGTCATTCTTTTTCATAGGCTCCCTTGCCTACTTAGGTTGTCTTTGGCAACTCAGAATATGCCTAGCCTTAGCTTATGCTTTAGAAAATTCTGCTTTTGATAGCTCACCGTTTTGGTCTGTATCAAGCTCTGAGAACATGCTCATTAGCTTTGCATCAACTGATGCTTCACTTTGGCTAATAGCGCCGTTACCGTCGTTATCAAGCGTGTCGAAGTCGCTGGCAGCAAAGGCAGCTGATGAAGAAGCTAATGCGATAAGTGCGAATGTTTTGTGTAATGTTTTCATAATGAGTATTCCTTAAAGTCGTTTAAATAATGTGGGAGGTTAAGCTCCCAAAACGTTAATTGCTTAAGATTATGCTTTAGAAAATTCTTCTTTTGATAACTCACCGTTTTGGTCAGTATCAAGCTCAGAAAACATGCTCATTAGCTTTGCATCTACTGATGCTTCGCTTTGACTGATTGCGCCGTTGCCGTCAACGTCTAGCGTGTCAAAGTCGCTTGCTGCAAAAGCCGCTGATGAAGAAGCTAATGCGATAAGTGCTAAAGTTTTATTAATGCTTTTCATAATCAATCTTCCTTCAAAGTTTATGTTTTGTGCGATTAAGTGTTTTACTTTAAATCACCTTTCGTTCAATACAGCCTGACTATTACAACTTCGATGCCAACAATATAAAAACCATAATTTTCAATAAATTAACCTGCACCTAGCTGAAAATGGCGCTATTCAACTCGTTATTTTGTTGCTTTTTAGCAACAGTAGATGAGGCAATAAAATTAAAACATTAAAAATCAAATAGTTGAGTTTAAGGAAAACACCACACAGTCGATTAGCAACCGCTAAAAAAGAGGATTAATTAAACAAAAAGGAAGGTGAGTTGAGATTTATTTTGTTATAAATAAAAAACTACAATTAAAAAATAGATTTAAGTTACTGTTTTTAAATAGTTTAAAAAATAAATTTTACATAGCGTTTAAAACAAACAGCCGCACAAGGCTATTTGTTGCAAAATGACGAAATCATGAAATCGCAGGAGCCTGCTGATATTTATATTAGAAGCTTGTTCTACTTGATAACAGACCTTAAACTATTTCAACTTCAAGCGCGCTTGGGTCAATGAAGTGATCCCCCATTAGTGTTTTCATTTGCTCTTCACTGGCAAATAATCGAATTCCGCAACAGATACCGTTAGCATGTTTTTTTACACTGCAGATTTGCCCCTCATGCTGAGTCTCGCCATCAAATACAACCGTACAGCGCATATCTTTTAGCTCATCGAGTTCTTGAGTAGTTTTAATATCAAACATAACACCGGTGAGCGAAATGTCTTTTATCACCCCTTCAAAGGGCGGTTGCTCTTCGGTTAATGTTAACTTAGCAGGAAACAATGTGGGTATGCGTGCTTGTGAGCGAAGCCCAAATAACTGTACTTGTGAAGGGTATTGAATAAACAACAATTTAGCTGGATGAGAGGCTACAGACATAAGTTGCTGACGAAACGCAATGATGTGCCCACCACTGCCCTCTATAAGCGCTCTTACTACCACCATAACACCATCTCGCAAGTAATCACTTGCCATGGGGAGCCGCTTAGCGCTGGGATAGTTTAAAATAATAAATTTGTTTTCTAATAAACCAATAAACTCCGTTTTTACACGTCGGCTACTGGTTGGCGTGAGTATTTCTACATCGACTATGCCACCTGTGACGATTTGGTTTAACTTTTCCAAATTGGTTTTTTGCATAGTTCCTTCCTAATATTTAAAACGTTATCCACGCCAAAATGTTGGGGTAAATAGCACTAATAATGTAAATATCTCTAACCGGCCGAATACCATAGCTACTGTTAATATCCATTTAGCGGCATCACTAATCGCACCATAATGAGAGGCTACGTCACCCAAACCTGGGCCCAAGTTATTAAGGCAGGCTGCCGTCGCAGAGAATGCGGTAATGTTGTCTAACCCTGTGCCCATTAACGCTAACATTATAATAATAAAGACTAGTGCATAAGCTGAGAAAAAGCCCCATACCGCTTCAACTACTTTGTCGGGTAAGGCTTTACGCCCGAGCTTTATTGAATATATAGCTCGGGGATGGACCAAGCGGTTAAGCTCGCGCACCCCTTGCAAATACAACAAAAACACACGAACAACTTTCATACCACCACCGGTAGAACCCGCACAGCCGCCAATAAAGCTCGAAAAAATAAGTAAAATAGGTAAAAACAACGGCCAAGCTGAAAAGTTATCTGTGGCAAACCCTGCAGTACTACTAATAGACACCGCTTGAAACAACGCCTGATCGAGAGTTTCATCACCATTTGCATAAACATCATGAGACGAAAGCACAGTAAAGCAAATTACCACCAGCGCGAGCTGAATACACAAGAATACTTTAAATTCAGGGTCGCGAATGTACACACTAATATTACGACTCGCTACAGCGGCATAATGTAGTGAAAAGTTAATGGCGGCTATAATTAAAAAGAACACACAAATAAAGTTAATTACAGGGCTATCAAAATGCCCCATAGACGCGTCATAAGTAGAAAAACCACCAATAGCAACCGTAGAAAAGGCATGGCATATGGCGTCAAACCAGTTCATGCCAGCGCTCCAATACGCCAAGGTACACGCAAGGGTAATAGATACGTAAATATACCAAAGGTGTTTAGCGGTGTCGGCTATACGCGGGGTCATTTTGGAGTCTTTTACTGGGCCTGGAATTTCAGCGCGATACAACTGCATACCACCGACACCAAGCATTGGCAGTATGGCTACTGCTAATACAATGATCCCCATCCCACCAAACCACTGTAATTGTTGGCGATAAAATAATACCGATTTAGGCAAGTACTCAATGCCAGTTAATACGGTCGCCCCTGTGGTAGTTAAGCCTGAGAAAGCTTCAAACACCGCATCGGCCAAAGAGAGGTTGGGTTCTTGTAAAAATATCAGCGGTAATGATGCAAATGCCCCTAGCACCAGCCAAAACAAAACCACTATTAAAAAGCCTTCCCGTGCTTTTAAATCACCATGCTCATGCCTATTTGGGTAGTAAGCCATTAAGCCAATAATAACGCTAAATATAAAGGCTAAAACAAACGGCACCCCTCCACCATCTTTATAAATTAAAGACACGAGTGCTGGTGGCACCATTGTAATACTAAATAGCGCGACCAGTTGGCCAAGAATTTTTATGATGGTACGAAATTGCATTGAGCGTATCGCTTTTTTATTAGTAAATTAAAATAACTACTGTATGACTCGAAAATTTAATCTTTACTGATTAAATGGGATGGATGTAAGACTATTACTCTTTGATTGTTAACTCAACTGCGCCGTGGCTTAAATCAAAAATATCTTTGCATGCTTGCTGTGCTTGGCGGCTATCAATAGTAATACTCCACTCAATATTTGCCGTAAACTGCTTTTCAATATTAAGTACCTGAAAGTTGGTTTTTAAGTGCTGCTCTATTGCGCCTTGCATACTGTATTCACTAAAGCCAATCAGCTCAATGCTGGGTACTTTTACCACGGTTTGTAATTTTGCTAAGGCATTATTAAGTGAACCACCATAAGCACGAACTAACCCACCAGTGCCAAGCTTTATCCCACCAAAATACCGTGTTACCACAGCGGTTACTTCACCTAAGCCAGAACCCACCAGCACGTTGAGCATAGGTTTACCAGCGGTGCCATTTGGCTCTCCATCGTCAGAAAAACCATAAACATGGCTTCCGCCAGGATTGCCCGCAACATGCGCCCAACAATTATGGCGTGCATCACTGTATTTTTCTTCAATATTTTTAATAAAGGCTTTGGCTGAGTTTAAATCGGGCGTGTGGCCTATATGCACAATAAAGGTACTTTTTTTAATTTCTTCTTGATGAAAAACATCGTCGGCTGGGTATTTATATTCTGACATAGCGCTTACTTGGCTGTTAAATTAAAAATGGGGCCAACAGGCCCCTTTCATGAATAATATAAACTGTTATTAGTTAAATATTAGTCGAGTAATAAATCACGCGTCATATTCTCTAGGCTGTCTTCGTGAACAATAATATTATCTTCAATACGAATGCCGCCAAATGGTTTAAACGCTTCTACTTTTTCCCAGTTAATAAACTGCTTGTTGTCTGTTTGTGCTAAATCACCCAACAAAGAGTCAATAAAGTACAAACCTGGCTCAATGGTAAACACTTGGTTTTTCTCAATTAAGCGAGTGCAGCGTAAAAATGGATGACCTTCTGGTGGTGCCTGATGTGCACCAGTTTCATCACGCATAAAGCCACCTACATCATGTACCTGTGCACCTAAGTGATGCCCTAAGCCATGAGGGAAGAAGGTTGAGGTGATTTGACGCTCAACAATTTCCGCAGCCGGTAGTTTAACAATATCAAAATCACTTAATAACTGAGCAATACGATTATGACAGTCAATATGCAGCTCGCCATACAGTACACCTGGTTTTAAGCTTTTGCCTAACTCAATTTGATGCGCCGTCATTGCTTTAACTAGATCAGCAAACTCGCCTTGCTTTTTAAAGTCGTAGGTACGAGTAATATCTGCAGCGTAACCATTAAAGTTAGCGCCCGCATCAATTAAAAATGAGTTATGTGTTTGCGGTGCTTTTGGCTCAAAATGCGTGTAATGCAAAATAGCGCAATTTTCGTTAAGGGCCACAATGTTGCCATACGGCATTTCATTTTCGCTTTGACGCGTTGCCATTAAGTACGCTTGCTGAATATCAAACTCGCTACCACCATTAAAAAACGCATCACGCGCCGCTTTGTGGCCATCTACTGCAATACGGTTCGCATTACGTAAACACTCAAGTTCATATTGCGTTTTATAAGCACGGTGATAATGAATGTAGTTAAGTACTGGCTCAGGATTCATAATACTAAAACCAAGTGCTTGAGCTACTTCTAGGTATTCACCTATGTAAGCAAATTTAGCTTTATCGTAAGGAAGTAGCTTTTCAACCTGATCAGGTTGTAATAACAATTCAATATCAAAGTACTCTGCCCAAAAATCTCTAGGCTCATCAGGTACTTTATGCCAAAAATCAATTGGACGATAAAAAATAAGCTTTGGCTTATCACTGCCATTTACCACAATCCAGCAATGCGGATTATCAATAACCGGTAACCACGCTTTAAAATGAGGGTTAACTTTAAATGGGTAATACATATCATCTAAAAATTGGCGCTTAGCTTGGCCTGAATGAATGACTAATCCTTCTAACCCTTCTTGCTCACAAATAGTACGTGTACGCTGCTGCAATGTTGCAATATGTTCGGCGTATAATACGGCTAATTTTTCCATAATAAACCCATCTGTTAAATTTAACTTACTTTGAGTCTACCACTTATACACAAAGCGCTCAAAAAAGAGGGATAGTTACTGTGTAAATATCCCTCTGCTGTTGTAGATTTATTTTTACTACCCGCCCATGGTCATTTCTAATAGCGGCGCGAGTAAATTACCTTCTCGGCCAAGGCGAGTATGATAAACCTGCCGATACGCAAATACATTTTTTACGTAATCTCGAGTTTCTCTATATGGAATAAGCTCAACCCATAGCTCTGCAGGCATTGCTTCTTCTGGTAACCAACGTTTAATCCGATGATACCCAGCATTATAAGATGCTGTTGCCAATACCTCATTGCCGTGGTTTTTCTTTTTTAAATACTGTAAATAACGAGTCCCGAGACGAATGTTGGTTTTTGGTTGATACAAACGACGATTAGAAACCGTGCCTTTATTAATATACTTTGCCGTACTCGGTAATAGCTGCATTAACCCGCGTGCATTTGCATGGGAGCGCGCATCAGGTGCAAATGAGCTTTCGCGACGTGCAATAGCAATACTCCAAGTTAGGTCAATTTTGCTTCGCTTGCTGTAACGCTCAAACATTTCTTGAAACGCAAATGGAAAACGCAAATCAACATAATCCCATGCTTTTATTTTTGCTAGTGTAAATATTGTACTATCAAACCAATCAAGCTCTGCCGCGAGTACTGATGCTGCCAGTTTTTCATCATCTTCGGAGGTATTAGTTAAATAATTCCACTCACGTCGAGCCGCAGTAAATCGCTCAAGCTCATACAACGCCTTGGCACGCTTAAAGCCTGGCGCATTACTTACTCTCCTTACTAAAGCTTGATTTACATTGACCGGCAACTCATTTAAATCAACCGGTAACCCTAAACGGGCGGCGGCTAAAAAGCCGTAATAATCTCGGTTAGCGGCTACTTTAGTCCAAATTGCCTTGGCTTTTTCATGTTCTGCGCGTTTGTCATAACTATAAGCTAGCCAATACTGCTGCCCTAAACTGAGGTTTTGCTTGCCAGTAAAAAATGCCGCAATGCCTTCCCAATCTTGCGTTTTTAACATATTGGCTAGCTGCCATTGCATTAATTTACGATCTTGACGCTCTTTAGGGACTTTATTTAAATAAAAGCTCGCCTGACTATGACCGCTCGACGCCAACGACAGCGCAAAGGTATAATATACGTCTGCTTTTTCATCATCAGCGAAGTTAAACATGCCTTCAATTTTTTGCCATGCTTTTAAGGCCAACTCTTTATCACGCCAAATTAAACGCTTAATACCATAAAGCGCTATTTCCCCTTCTTTGGCTGTTTTACGTTTATAGCGGTAAAGGCCTGCAGCTGCACTGGGGTCGCGCCTTACCTTGGAATATAAATCAGCTAAATAACGCTCCTTGGCTGGCAATAAGGTTTTTAAATAAGGCAATAAACGATAAGACCCCCCTTGTGCCGCTAAAGTGACACGCTGCCACACGACATCTGGGGTTAAATAACCATTTTGTCGCCAGCGCTTAAAAAGCCCGTCACATTCACTGGGCTGCGACTCGCCAACCGTCCAAATATCGGTTACCTGCGAGAGTATTGCTTTTTTAGGCGCTCCTAAATCAAGCTGATAAGTAAGGTGGGTACAACTGAGCTCAGTATCGGAGGTTTCACGGTAATTTTTAATAAACGCTGCTTTTTTATTTCTGCGCTTTAAATAATTTAACCATGTTTTTCGTACTGGCCACTCTAATGGCGTGTGCTCATAAATAGTGAGGAAATTTTCTATTTCTGTTTGATGCTTTAAACTGGGGTAACGCTGCCAAAAGGCTTTTTCTACATAGGGCTTAAGCGGATGAGACAATGAGTCTACCGCTTGTTTAAAGCTATTGTAATCGCCATAGCGCGCTTGTTTTTCTGCATCTAAAAATGCATCAAGTTCGCTATTTGCGTTGGCAGAGGGAAAAGAGAAAAACAGAGTCGCTGCCGCTACGCTTAATAAATATTTTTTCATAATGTCCTTTAGGGCATAGTAACCTTCAAGGCTGACAAGGGTGAGGCTATGGGTAAATAAAAAACAGCACAGGCACTGTAACTCTATTTACATTGATAAAACCCAAGCTATAAACACCAAGACAGCGCAATAAAATGAATAAAGAAAACTTTCAAACCCACCTTAGCACCAAACCAGCTATATTTTAACCAGACGTTTGTAACCAAGATAAATTTTTCGTTGCATTTTTAATTTAAAGCAAGCACACTGGTCTGAATATGAACTCATCGTACCAGTCTTAGTTCATCAACTAGGGAGAATAATAATGTTATATAAAAGCGATTCCTTTGAAGTTAGCTTCGTGAAGGAAAACATCGCCGAGTTTAAGTTTTGTGCTACAGGTTCTGTAAACACATTATCTCAACAAACTCTTTCAGATTGCGCGGCAGCATTAAAAGAATTAGCCGCTAACACTGATATTAAAGGCATGATTTTTACCAGTGATAAAGACCACTTTATTATTGGTGCCGATATTTTCGAATTTTTACCTACTTTTACTAAGCCTGAAGCAGAATTAGTAACGTGGATCAAAAATGCAACTGACGTTTTTGATGCAATTGAAGATTTACCATTCCCAACACTAAGTGTTGTAAACGGCTTGGCGCTTGGCGGCGGCTGTGAGTGGGCACTTGCTACCGATTATCGTGTTGCAAGTGACTCAGCAAAAATGGGCTTACCAGAAGTTAAATTAGGCATAATGCCTGGTTTTGGCGGTACAGTGCGCCTTCCGCGCATTATTGGTGCCGATAACGCGATGATGTGGATCACCACAGGTAACGAAAATCGCGCTGCTGACGCCCTAAAAGTAGGTGCATTTGACGCGGTAGTTAGTGCCAACAAACTACAAGAATCAAGTTTAGCAACACTAGAATTAGCAATTGCTGGCAAGCTAGATTGGCAAGCAAAACGCGCTGTAAAATTACAACCGCTTAAATTAAACCGTGTTGAGCAAGGCATGAGCTTTGCAATGGCAGAAGGTATGGTAATGGGTAAAACCAAAGGCCACTATCCTGCTCCAGTTATGGCAGTTCGCACTATTAAAGCCGCAGCAAACAGCTCACGCGCCGAAGCAATGGCAATTGAAAATGCCAACTTTGCAAAACTAGCACGTACTAGTGAAGCTGCTGCTCAAACGGGTATCTTTTTAGCAGACCAATACATTAAAGGTAAAGCACGTAAATTTGCTAAACACAGCGATGTAGAAATTAAACAAGCGGCAGTATTAGGCGCAGGTATTATGGGTGGCGGTATTGCATACCAGTCTGCTTATAAAGGCACACCAATCATAATGAAAGACATCCAACAGGATGCGCTAGATTTAGGTATGGGTGAAGCATCTAAACTATTAGGTGCAAAAGTGAAGCGCGGCCACATGCCGATGGAAAAAATGCTAGCAACGCTTAGCAAAATCAAACCAACGCTTAACGATGCAGACCTACAAAACGCCAACATCATTGTTGAAGCCGTAGTAGAAAATCCTAAAGTGAAGCAAGCCGTACTTGCTGATCTTGAAAAGAATATGCCAGAAGGCACGGTACTGACGTCAAACACATCGACTATTTGTATCGACCTACTTGCAGAAGCGCTTGAAAAGCCAGAAAACTTCTGTGGTATGCACTTTTTCAATCCAGTACCAAAAATGCCATTAGTTGAAATTATCCGTGGTGCAAAAACCTCAGATAAAACGATTAATGCCGTGGTTGATTACGCACTTAAACTAGGTAAATCACCGATTGTTGTTAACGATTGCCCAGGCTTTTTTGTAAACCGTGTTTTATTCCCTTACTTTGCTGGCTTTAGCAAATTAGTGGTTGAAGGCGCTAACTTTGCAAAAGTAGATAAAGTAATGGAAAACGTGTTTGGCTGGCCAATGGGCCCGGCTTACCTACTCGATGTTGTAGGTATTGATACGGCTTATCATTGTACTGGCGTAATGGCAGACGGTTTCCCTGAACGTATGGCACGTGCAGATAAAGACCCTGTGACTGTTTTTGCTAACGAAAAACGTTTTGGTCAAAAGAACAAAGCAGGTTTCTATAAGTACGAAACAGATCGTCGCGGTCGTCTTAAAAAGTCACATGACCAAACAGCGATTGAACTACTTGCTCCAATTACAGACGCACCAAAAGAATTTGATAAACAAGAAATCATTGACCGTTGTATGATCCCAATGATCAACGAAGTGCTACTATGTTTACAAGAAGGCATTGTGGCTTCTCCTCAAGAAGCTGATATGGCACTTGTATACGGTGTTGGTTTCCCTCCATTTAGAGGCGGCGCGTTCCGTTACTTAGATCAAACAGGTTTAGCTAACTTTGTAGCAACTGCTGACAAATACGCTCACCTAGGTGCGATTTACCGAGTATCAGAGCAAACTCGCAAGTGGGCTGAAGAAGGCCGTGTTTTCTATAAGGTGGAAGGTTAATATCATGAATAATCCAGTAATTGTAGATTGTATCCGCACACCAATGGGTCGCTCAAAGGGCGGCGTATTCAAGCACAAACGTGCGGAAGACTTAAGCGCTCATTTAATGAAAGGCTTATTAGAACGTAATCCGGCAGTTGACCCTGCGTCAATTGACGATATTTATTGGGGCTGTGTACAGCAAACATTAGAGCAAGGCTTTAACGTTGCACGTAACGCATCTCTACTTGCAGGCATTCCACATTCAGTGCCAGCAACCACAGTTAACCGTTTATGTGGCTCATCAATGCAAGCATTGCATGACGCTGCTCGCGCAATTATGACTGGCGCTGGCGACACATACCTAATTGGTGGTGTTGAGCACATGGGTCACGTACCTATGACTCACGGTAACGACTTTCACCCTGGCCTAGCTACATCAATTGCACAAGCATCTGGCTCTATGGGTTTAACCGCTGAGTACCTTGCAACACTTCACGGTATTAGCCGTGAGCAACAAGATGAATTTGCTTACCGCTCGCATCAACGTGCACATGCTGCAACAGTTGAAGGCCGTTTCCGCCGCGAAATTTTAGCAATGGAAGGTCATGATGCTGACGGTTCACTTATTCTTGTTGAAGATGATGAAGTAATTCGTCCAGAAACAACGGTTGAAGGTTTATCGCAGCTACGTCCAGTATTTAACCCTGCTACGGGTTCTGTTACTGCGGGCACATCTTCTGCACTTTCTGACGGCGCATCAGCCATGTTAGTAATGAGCGAAGAAAAAGCAAAAGAATTGGGCTTACCAATTCGTGCACGTATTCGCGCTATGGCTGTTGCCGGTTGCGATCCATCAATCATGGGTTACGGCCCAGTACCTGCAAGTAAAAAAGCATTAGCACAAGCCGGTATTACTATTGATGACATTGACGTAGCTGAGCTAAACGAAGCATTCGCAGCACAATCACTACCTGTGCTTAAAGACTTAGGCTTAGCTGATGTAGTTGACGAAAAAGTTAACTTGAATGGCGGCGCTATTGCACTTGGTCACCCTCTGGGCTGTTCGGGTTCACGTATTAGCACCTCGCTTATTCACTTAATGGAAGACAAAAACGCAAAATACGGTTTAGCAACTATGTGTATTGGTTTAGGCCAAGGCATTGCCACTGTATTTGAACGTGCTCAAGACTAATTAGTATTGAATATGTAAAACCATCTTGGTGATTAAAAGGCGAACTAGCGCAAGTTAGTTCGCCTTTTTTATGCCACCAGCTTTTGCAGGTTTAAAATGAATAATGTGATCGGGTGCATTAAACCTATTTCAGATTATCTATTAATAAGTTGGGCTGTTTTGTTATACGTAAAATAGTTAACCAACAGCTTTATTTACGCTAAACTACCCGACCTAACCAAGCCGCGACTATTTTTACAGGTAATTTTTTATGAGCTTTGATAACCCCGATCACCAATTAGATGCCATCGGCCTTCGCTGCCCAGAGCCGGTGATGATGGTACGCGCTGCTATTCGTAAAATGAGCGATGGTGAAACACTGCTTATTATTGCCGACGACCCTTCAACCACCCGCGACATCCCCAGCTTTTGTACTTTTATGGATCACACGCTAGTGGCTAAAGAAGTTGAAGAATCACCGTATAGATATGTGGTGAAGAAAGGGTTGTAATCAGCTATCAGCTATCAGCTAAAAATTAAAAAACCGTGTTTGTTAAATCAAGCACGGTTTTTTATTTTATATTTAAGCTAACGACTGACTGCTTATAGCTTACTGCTCTTACTTCTTAGTTATCGTTACTTGCGGCTTATCGTAGTCACTAAAATCAATGCTGACTATGTACGACCCTTTGATTGCGGGTGTGTAGCTAAAGTAATTATAAATGGTATTACAATCGGCGCGCGTTGATTGGCCAAGTGTTAGGCTTTGTCCTGATGGCTGTGAATCGCTGTAGCCACAGTTAAAACCTTCACTAAAATCTGCATCGGCTATTTTAAACTCGTATACTTTACCTGGGGTCGAAAATTTAACTTGGGCTTGGTAAAGCGCAGGGCCGACTTGTTTAAATTGGTATTGAGGTTCTGCATCCCATAATGTGAAATCCCCTCTTAAATAAATACTGCGATCCAATTCTTGCTGCGGCAACACATCGTTAATCGAAATTTGGCTGGTACAGGCCGTAAGTAAACCAGCCATTGCTAGCGTTAAAATTCGTTTTATAGAGATCATCATTTGTATCCTTGTATACAGTGAATACTAAAAAGCCAGCATAATGCTGGCTTTTTAAATAGCTATAAGCTGTTATTTTTGTAATACAGAAATATCTGCAATTTCTAAAAATAGTCCACTAAGCTGGCTTAAAAGCGCAAGGCGGTTTTGCTTAACCGCTTCATCGTCCGCCATTACCATGACATTGTCAAAAAAGTTATCAACACTGTCACGAATGCCTGCTAATTGGCTTAATGCCTCTTGGTAATTTCCATCGCTGTACAGTGGTGCTAAATCAGTGGCGAATTTTGCAACTTGCGAAGCCAATACTTTTTCTGCGTCATCACTTAATAAGCTCTGATCGACATCACCTTGCGTTGTAATGTTATTTTTAGCCAGAATGTTACTTACACGCTTATTGGCCGCTGCAAGCGATTCTGCGGCGTCTAATGTGCGGAAATGACTTACGGCTTTAACTCGGCGATCGAAATCAACAGGCTTGGTTGGACGACGCGCAAGTACGGCTTGAATCACATCTACTTCAATGCCTTCGTCTTGATACCAAGCACGGAAACGCCCTAGCATAAAGTCAAACACATCCGTTGATACATTTAGGTTAGTCAGCTTTTCACCAAACAAGGTTTGTGATTTAGCAACAAGGTCTAAAATATCAAGCGGTAGCTGTTTTTCTACCATGATACGTAATGCACCAATAGCAGCACGACGAAGTGCAAATGGGTCTTTATCACCTTTTGGTGCTTGGCCTATGCCAAAAATACCCACCAGCGTATCAAACTTATCGGCAATGGCGACTGCACAACTGATCACATTAGTTGGTAAGTTATCACCTGCAAAACGTGGCATATATTGCTCGTTCTGTGCCACTGCGACTTCTTCTGCTTCACCATCGTGACGCGCGTAATGCATTCCCATTACACCTTGTACGTCGGTAAATTCCATTACCATTTCGGTCATTAAGTCTGTTTTACTTAATAAGCCTGCACGCGCTGCTAGCTCTTTGTCGGCACCAAGTTGCTCTGCAATGTAACCAGCTAGTTCACTAATACGCTGTGACTTGTCTTTAAGCGTACCAAGTTGCTTTTGAAACAATACGCTATCAAGCGACTCAAGTCGGCTTTCTAATGTTTTCTTTTTATCGGTTTCAAAGAAGAACTGCGCATCGGCTAAACGCGGGCGCACTACTTTTTCGTTACCAGAAATAACTACACTAGGATCTTTACTTTCGATGTTAGAGACAAACAAAAACTTATTTAAAAGCTTGCCGTCTTGATCTAATAACGGGAAGTATTTCTGATCGTCTTTCATGGTGTAAATAAGCGCTTCAGCAGGTACATCTAAAAATGCTTCTTCAAATGTGGCTGTTAACGTTACTGGCCATTCTACCAATGAAGTAACTTCTTCAAGTAAGTCTTCATCCATTGCAACAACGGCATTAACTGCTTTGGCTGCGTCTTCTATTTGCGCGCGAATCTGTGCTTTACGCTGTTCGTAGTCAGCAATAACGTAAGCTGATTTAAGTACCTCAAACACATCATCAGCATGATCAATGCTAATTTTTTCTGGGTGATGAAAACGATGACCTTGCAATTGATTACTCACTTGCTTACCAAGAATTTCACCTTCAACCAGTTCACTACCGAATAAAATAGTCACGGTATGCACAGGGCGAATAAATTGTGTTTTATTCGCACCCCAACGCATTGGTTTAGGGATAGGTAACTTAGCGAGTGCTTTGCTTATAGCGTCGGTCATTAACGTTTTGGTTTCTTGCCCTGCTACTTTAGCAATGTGCAATAACCATGCGCCTTTATCTGTTTCTAGTGTTTGCGCATCTTTTACTTCAATACCACAACCACGAGCCCAACCCATGGCTGCTTTAGTTGGGTTCCCCTCAGCATCAAAAGCGGCTTTAGTTGCAGGGCCACGTTTTTCAACTTCTTTGTCTTGTTGTTTAGCTTCAAGTGCTTTTACTTGTAAACCTAAACGACGTGGCGATGCATACCAGTTCACACCTTGGTGACCTAGTTCTAGACTTTCTAATTCTGCTGTTAAGTTTGCAGCAAAGGCTTCGGCTAATTTACGAAGTGCTTTTGGTGGCAACTCTTCGGTGCCAATTTCTACTAATAAATTTTCTGCTGACATGCTTACTTATCCTTACACAGCGGGAAACCAAGTGCTTCACGTGCATCGTAATAACTTTGTGCACACGCTTTTGATAACGCACGAACGCGTAAAATATAACGTTGACGCTCGGTTACTGAAATAGCGTGACGTGCGTCTAATAAGTTAAATGCGTGCGATGCTTTCATTACTTGCTCGTAGGCTGGTAATGGTAGGCTTGCTTCAATTAGCTTTTGGCTCTCAGCTTCACATTTATCAAACTGTTCAAATAAGTCGGCTACGTTTGCATGTTCAAAGTTATAGGTTGATTGCTCAACTTCATTTTGATGGAACACATCACCGTAAGTTACGCGCCCAAATGGGCCGTCTGCCCACACTAGGTCGTAAATGCTATCTACGCCTTGAATGTACATTGCTAAACGTTCTAGGCCGTAAGTAATTTCACCCGTTACCGGTGAGCATTCTAAACCGCCAACTTGCTGGAAGTAGGTAAACTGCGTTACCTCCATGCCATTTAACCAAATTTCCCAACCTAGGCCCCACGCACCTAATGTAGGTGATTCCCAGTTATCTTCTACAAAGCGAACTTCGTCAGTTAGGGTATCAATACCTACAGCAGCTAAAGAACCTAAGTAAAGCTCTTGAATATTATCTGGTGATGGCTTTAACACAACTTGGAATTGGTAGTAATGTTGTAAGCGGTTTGGGTTTTCACCGTAACGACCATCGGTAGGACGACGACACGGTTGAACGTATGCGCTCGACATTGGCTCTGGGCCAATTGATTTTAAAAATGTTTGTGGGTGAAATGTCCCTGCGCCCACTTCCATGTCAAGTGGTTGAATAATGACACAGCCTTGCTGTGCCCAATAATCCTGTAAAGCCAGGATCAAACCTTGAAAGGTTTTAACGTCATATTTTTGCATATTTGGCTTTTTACTATCTGAGAAGTAGCGTGAAAATTACCCTCAGTATACCTTGTGCACACTCAGGTTTTAAGCAGTTTGTGCGTTTGAAAAAATAAAAAAGGAGCCTAAGGCTCCTTTTTTGTGATTACGATAATGTTTTATACGTCTAAGTTAACCACACGCAGTGCGTTCGTTTCAATAAACTCACGACGCGGCTCAACTTGATCGCCCATTAATGTGGCAAATAATTGATCCGCTGCAACAGCATCTTCAATTGTTACTTGCAACATACGGCGTGCGCTTGGATCCATGGTGGTTTCCCAAAGCTGATTTGGGTTCATTTCACCCAGTCCTTTATAGCGTTGAATGTAGATCCCACGCTTAGACTCTGCGATCAACCATTCCAATGCATCCACAAAGTTATCAACAGGTTTTGTTTTCTCACCACGTTGGATATATGCACCCTCTGTGATGATATTAGCAATATTTTTACCTGTTACAGCAATGCGTTGGTAGTCTCTTGATGTAATAAAGTCATAATGAAGTACGTGAGCTTTATCCACACCATGCTGACGAATATTCACAACTGGATAATACAGGTTACGCTCTGTATCGTGCTCAGTTCCAGCATGGAAAATAGTTGCATCTTCATCACGTTCAATTAAGTCATCAACCAGCTCTTTAGTCCAAGCAATTACCTTAGCTTCGTCTGAAAGGTCTTCTTTTTTCAGTTCACTTTGGTAAATCAAACGGTTCATAACTGTATTCGGATACTTACGCTTTAAGCGCTCGATAACTTTAACCGTGTTTTGATAATCGTGAACAATCGATTCTAATGCTTCACCATCAACCGCCTCTGCGCTATCACTGGTATACAATGCTGCATTGCTTAGCGCTAACGATGTAAGGTAATCAACTAATGCTGGATCATCTTTAATATAACGCTCTTGCTTACCTTTTTTCACTTTATAAAGTGGAGGCTGAGCAATATAAATATAACCACGTTCAACAATTTCCGGCATTTGACGGTAAAAGAATGTTAGTAGCAAGGTACGAATGTGAGAACCATCCACGTCGGCATCGGTCATGATTATGATACGGTGGTAACGTAGTTTTTCAGGGTTGTATTCGTCACGGCCAATACCACAACCTAGTGCAGTAATTAGCGTTGCCACTTCTTGCGAAGATAGCATTTTATCAAAACGTGCTTTTTCTACGTTTAAGATTTTACCTTTAAGCGGAAGAATCGCTTGATTCTTACGGTTACGACCCTGCTTGGCTGAACCGCCAGCTGAGTCACCCTCCACTATATATAGTTCAGATTGGGCTGGATCTTTTTCTTGGCAATCCGCTAGTTTGCCCGGTAAACCTGCTAAATCCATAGCACCTTTACGGCGGGTCATTTCACGAGCTTTACGGGCTGCTTCACGCGCGCGTGCTGCATCAATAATTTTGCCAACAACAATTTTAGCATCCATTGGGTTTTCTAATAAAAACTCAGTGAATTTTTCAGCCATGGCTTGCTCAACCGCAGACTTAACTTCACTAGATACTAGCTTGTCTTTTGTTTGCGATGAGAACTTAGGATCAGGCACTTTAACACTAACAACAGCCGTTAAGCCTTCACGTGCATCATCGCCCGTTGCGTTACTGGTTGTTTTAGCTTTTTTGTTAAAGCCTTCTTTTTCCATGTAGTTATTAAGCGTACGTGTTAGCGCAGATCTAAAACCAGCTAAGTGAGTACCACCATCACGTTGTGGAATGTTATTAGTAAAACAGTAAATGTTTTCTTGGAATGCATCATTCCATTGCATTGATACTTCTACACTAATACCATCTTCTTCACGTTCGTGAGTAAAATGAAATACCCCTTTGTGTACAGGTGTTTTATTACGGTTTAAGTATTCAACGAACGCTCTAATACCACCTTCGTATTTAAAGTGGTCACTTTTATTCTCTTCGCGCTCATCGTTTAAAATGATACTTACGCCCGAGTTCAAAAACGATAACTCGCGTAAACGCTTAGCTAAAATATCGTAATGAAAATCAAGGTTAGTAAACGTTTCTGCACTTGGCCAAAAACGTAATTCAGTACCGGTTGTTTCAGAGTCACCAATTGTTGCTAGTGGTGCATCTGGCACACCCATAGTGTAAAACTGCTCATGAAGTTTACCTTCACGGCGAATGGTTAGTTTTAACTTTTCTGATAATGCATTTACTACCGATACACCAACACCGTGTAAGCCACCTGATACTTTATAAGAGTTATCATCAAACTTACCACCGGCGTGTAATACCGTCATAATAACTTCAGCTGCAGATACACCTTCTTCTTCATGTATAGAAGTAGGAATACCACGGCCGTTATCTCTTACAGATACCGAACCGTCTAAGTGAATAGTGACAAATATATCATCACAGTGACCTGCTAAGGCCTCATCGATAGAGTTATCAACGACCTCAAACACCATGTGGTGTAAGCCCGTACCATCATCGGTGTCCCCTATATACATACCAGGACGCTTTCTTACTGCATCTAATCCTTTAAGTACTTTAATACTCGACGAATCATAATTCTCAGACATGGTTAATCCCACTTATCTTGTTATTAGGTTGCCATGTTTCACGTGGAACATTTTTAGTTCTCGTTTCATGGGTTCCACCACAGCAGAAATACTTTCAGATAAAATTGAAGAAATAAATATTTGAGAACTGCAATGAGTCAATAACTGACCCACTTTCTCTTTTGTATCTTCGCTTAGCTCTGAAGGTAAATCATCTATTAGCAATATAGATTGCTTATCTGTCTCTGACTCAATCAAACTATTTTGCGTTACTTTTAACGCATACAACAATAGCTTTAATTGCCCGCGTGAGAATACATTCTCAACACTGCTGCCAGCGACACTAAAACTAAAATCAGCCTTATGAGGGCCTTTACTAGTAAAGCCTTGACGAGCATCTCGCTCAAAGCTTTGCTCTAACGCATCAGAAAGAGATTCGCTCTCTTTCCAGCCTGCATTAAAGCTAATTTCTAGATCGCGTATTAGCGTTAATTCTGCACACATTTTATCAAAAAACTGCTGCTTAAACCTAGTTATATACGCGATTCTTAATTTATTTATTTGTTCAGCCAGTCTAACAAATTCTTTGTCCCAAAACTTGATTTGGTCAAAATAATTCTTAGGCTTAGATTTCAACAAGGCATTGCGCTGTTTTAGCACTTTATTAAACGATTGCCACAAGAAAAAAAACTCATGTTCCACGTGGAACAAACCTAAGTCTAAAAATTTTCTGCGCTCTTTAGGGCCACCAAAAAATAACGAATAGCTTTCTGGTGTAATAACTTGCACTGGCATAAGTTGAGCAAGTTCAGATACTTTTCGACTCGCCTTACCCTGTATTTTTAAATTAGTTTCACCCGCTTGAGTTTTACTAATACCAATAGGGATAGATAAATCGTATAACGCTTTGCGGCCATGAATAACAAACTGATCTTGATGATGAGCTATGATGCTTTTATGTTTAGATGTTCGAAAAGATTTGCCGTGAGAAAGGTAATAAATAGCCTCTAAAAGGCTGGTTTTTCCGCTGCCGTTTTCACCATAAATTATATTAACGCCGTTAACTGGTTCTAGCGTCAGTGCCTCAATATTACGAAAATATTTGAGGCTCAAATGACTTAAGCTCATTATGTATATATGATCTTATAAACGCATTGGCATAACAACGTACATAGCTTCTTCATCGCCGGCACCTTCTATAAGTGCGCTGCTATTTGAATCGGCAAGCGTAAATAATACATCTTCGGTTTTTAATGTATTTAGTACATCTAATACGTAAGACACATTAAAGCCTATTTCTAGGTCATCACCCTCGTACATTACTTCAACCACTTCTTCAGCTTGCTCTTGCTCTGGGTTGTTGGCTGTAATTTTTAATAAACCGTTTGATAAATTTAAACGCACACCACGAAACTTTTCGTTCGATAAAATAGACACACGCTGAAACGCATTACGAAGCCATTCACGATTCGCAGTAATTACCTTGTCACCACCGCGAGGTAAAACACGACGGTAGTCAGGGAATCGACCATCAACTAATTTACTTGTAAAGGTAAATTCAATATCAATAATACGAATGTGGTTAGCACCAAACTGAATAGTGACCAGCTCTTGATCGGCAACCATTAGGCGCATAATTTCTTGCACGCCTTTACGCGGTATAATTAATTGGCGCTGTGTATTTAACGACTGACCTAGTTGTTTTTGAGCAATAGCTAAACGGTGCCCATCAGTGGCAACTGTCTTTATGTCGCTGTTATCAACTTCAAACGACATGCCGTTTAAGTAGTAACGCACGTCTTGGTTTGCCATTGAAAAGTGTGTGCTTTCAAGTAATTTACGCAACTCTAAACGCGTTAGTTGAAACTCAACCTCACCATCCCACTGCTCTAAATTAGGAAAGTCTTCAGCAGCTAAAGTGGTCAGTGAAAAACGACTTTTACCACTGGTTAAAAGTAGCTGATGGTCTTGCAAGCTTAAAGTAAGATCAGACCCATCCGGTAAACTTTTACAAATATCGAGTAATTTTTTAGCCGGTAATGTGAGTTTAGTATCGGCAACATCGTCACCCACAAATACACTCGCCACTAATTCAATTTCAAGGTCTGTCCCTGTCATTGAAAGCTGGCCATTTTCTACCACGAGCAATACGTTAGATAAAATAGGTAACGTATGCTTACGCTCAATGGCACCCGATACTTGTACCAATGGTTTTAAAAACTGTTCTCTTGATATTGTTATTTGCATAATAAAGTCAGCCCTAAGATGACAATGTTCTTATTAAGTTTTGGTAATCTTCTTTAATCTCGTGACTCTCGTCACGTAATGATTTAACTTTGCGACACGCATGCAATACTGTTGTATGGTCACGCCCACCAAAAGCATCCCCAATCTCAGGTAAGCTGTGATTAGTGAGTTCTTTAGATAATGCCATGGCAACTTGGCGAGGCCTTGCTATGGAGCGGCTACGGCGCTTAGACAGTAAGTCAGATACACGTATTCTATAGTATTCTGCAACCGTACGTTGAATGTTATCTATGGTGACTAGTTTGTCTTGCAGCGCCAATAAATCACGCAGTGCTTCTTTTACAAAGTCGATAGAAATTGGGCGGCCGGTAAAGTTTGCGTTAGCAATTACACGGTTTAATGCACCTTCAAGCTCACGTACGTTTGAGCGTAATTTTTTAGCAATAAAAAATGCCACTTCATGCGGTAAATTAATTTTACTTTGCTGGGCTTTTTTCATCAAAATAGCAACGCGTGTTTCAAGCTCTGGCGGCTCAATCGCGATGGTTAATCCCCAACCAAAACGAGATTTAAGGCGATCTTCAACCCCTTCAATCTCTTTAGGGTAACGGTCAGAGGTTAAAATAATTTGTTGGTTACCTTCTAATAATGCATTAAAGGTATGAAAGAATTCTTCTTGAGAACGTTCTTTATTAGCAAAAAATTGAATGTCATCAATCATTAATGCATCAACACTACGGTAATAACGCTTAAATTCTTCAATCGCATTATTTTGCAGTGCTTTAACCATGTCTTGAACGAAACGTTCTGAATGCATGTAGACAATTTTAGCATCGGGCTTATTCGCCATAATACCGTTGCCTACCGCATGTAATAAATGCGTTTTACCTAAGCCCGTACCACCGTAAATAAATACAGGGTTAAATGCAGAGCCTGGGTTGTCTGCTACCTGAGTGGCAGCCGCTTTTGCTAATTGGTTAGATTTACCCTCAACAAAGCTATCAAAGGTATAGTTTTCTTTAATGTTTGATTTATAACCAGATTTAGGAGCTGGCTCTACAACCGGTTTTTGTTCTCGAGGTTGTTGTTTTGCCGTTGATTGCGTGCTTGGGGCTGATTGTGTTTCAACCACCGGTGCAGCTTGTGCATTTAATAGCGGCTTACTACCTACATCAAAGCGTAACTCGGGTGCTTCTACACCACAAATTTCTACCAGTAATTCATTTATTCTATTTAAGTACTTCTCTCTCACCCAATCAAGTACGAAACGATTAGGCGCATAAATCGTCAAGGTATCTTCGGTACTTTCTGCTTGAAGTGGTCTGACCCACATACTGAATTGCTGCGAAGGCAATTCATCTTGCAATACATATAAACAACTTTGCCAAACCGACAGATACACAGTAAAACTCCCAGAGATATAATTTTTATTCCCGCACATCAATAATGATTCAAAAATCACACCTGTATTGCGTTTAAATGGCTCAATAAGCAGCCCAAGACCGACTATTATGAATGCACTTTATCCACAAGTAAAAGATTGATTTTTGTAAAATTGTTGATATCGATGTATAAATATAATAACAGACTGATTTAAATAGCTTTTTATTTTAAAGCTTGATTAGAGATCATAACAAAACTGGCTGCAGATCGCGACCACAATTTACGATCTAATTTACTTTTCCCATGCTTTTATTCACTTTTTATACAGGGGCTGTGGAAAACTTCTTATTTATGATGATCCTATCGGATCATGAAAATTGATCATAAATAAACATGCTTTACGCACTCTATTATGATTGACTTTTCGTCACTTCATCTATAATATCTCGCGCTCGCAATGGCACCTGTGCCAGGATCGCGACCTGCATAGGATGTTTTAACTTTAACCGATCGGATGAGATTGTTATGAAAAGAACTTTTCAACCTAGCGTTTTAAAACGCAAACGTACACACGGTTTCCGTGCTCGTATGGCAACTGTAAATGGCCGTAAAGTATTAGCTCGTCGCCGTGCTAAAGGCCGCAAAGTTCTTTCTGCTTAATTTATAAGTGGAAGACTTTAGCTTTGGCAGGGAGTTACGTCTGTTAACTCCCTCGCATTACTCTCGCATATTTAACGAACCCGCTCGGGCTGCAACTCCTTTCTTTACCTTATTAGCAAAACCAAGTGACCAGTCAAAACCTAGGTTAGGCCTTACTGTTGCTAAAAAACGTGTAAAAAAGGCATGTCAACGAAACCGTATTAAACGTCTTGCTCGCGAAAGTTTTCGTTTAAACCAACACACGCTCGATAATATTGATATTGTGTTGATGGTTAAAAGTGGCATTGATGAACAGTCTAATGAAGAATTAACCAAACAACTTACAAAGCTGTGGCGTAAGATTAATGAACGCTGCAAACCTGGTGCCCCTAAACCGCCACCATTTAAAAAACGCCCAAACAAATCAGCTAAATCGACTAAACAAGCCCGATAGCAATAGAATTACAGGGTTAATTAAGGTATCTTTAGCTCACCTTTTAATCATGCGTTTAAAATCTCATAGTGAGTCTTTAAATACATGGTATCTATTCACTAAACATAACGTAGGGGCATGTACAACATGAGGTTACTTAAACCACTTGCTGCTTTACCAACACGTTGTTTAGTTTTATTTATCCGCGGTTATCAAAAGTGGATTAGCCCGCTATTAGGTCCGCATTGTCGTTTTAATCCAACGTGCTCTAGTTACGCTATTCAAGCAATTAATTTGCATGGATCGGTAAAAGGGTGTTGGTTAGCTGTTAAACGCATATTAAAATGCCATCCTTTACATTCAGGCGGAGACGACCCCGTTCCTGAAAAATTAACCCGTATTAACCACCAACACGAGAAATAAGAGCTGTTATGGAATCGCAACGCACGTTTTTATTCATCGGCCTAATGCTAGTGTCGTTTTTATTATTTCAAGAGTGGAATAATGACTACAACACACCAAAAGCCGATCCTAGTGCCACAACACAAACACTAAAAGCAAATTCACCAGAATCAGATGATTATGTTCCAGCTTCATCAGACTCAGGTTTACCTGCTTCAACAACTTTAGCTAAGCGCGCTGTTATAAATATTACAACAGACGTGTTTAAAGTAAAAATTGACACCAAAGGCGGTGACATTGTTGAAACAGACTTAATTGATTATAAAGAAACCAAAGGCAGTGATGTTCCTTACATGCTACTTGGTGAGTTTGATGGTAAACAATACTTTTCACAAAGTGGTTTAATAGGTTTAAATGGCCCAGATGCATCAGCAAATGGTCGTCCTACTTACCAATCAGAACAAACTTCTTATACTTTAACAGGTGATGAGCTTCGAGTTCCTCTTCAGTTTACTGATAGTAACGGTGTAAGTTTCACTAAAACATATGTATTCAAAAAGGGTCAATATGATGTTGGCTTAGAATATAAAGTTAACAACATCACTAGTGCGCCAGTACAAGTTCAGCTTTACACACAAATAAAGCGTACCGTACAAGAAAAAGGCAGCATGGTTGATCAAAACTATTTAGGTGCTGCATACGGTACTGATGAAGAACCATACGAAAAGTATAGTTTTTCCGATATGGCCGATAAAAACCTAAACATAAATACCCAAGGTGGTTACGTTGCCTTTATCCAGCATTACTTTGTAAGTGCTTGGGTACCAATGCAAGATCAAGCAAATACACTTTATAGTTTAATCACTAAAAGTAATGCAGCTATCATTGGTGTTAAAGACGAAGCGGTAAATGTTCAAGCTGGTAGTGAGCAAACACTTACTGCAACTTATTACATGGGCCCTAAAGAGTCAGATAAACTTGAAGCGATTCACACTGACTTAGACTTAACGGTTGATTACGGTTGGTTATGGTTTATTTCTCAACCTTTATTTGTGCTACTTAAATGGTTACACAGTATTTTAGGTAACTGGGGTGTAGCAATTATTGCCATCACTATTATTGTTAAAACATTAATGTACCCACTGACTAAAGCACAGTACACCTCAATGGCTAAAATGCGTGCATTACAGCCTAAGATGAAAGCGCTAAAAGAAAAGTATGGCGATGATCGTCAAAAATTCGGCCAAGCGACTATGGAAATGTACCGTAAAGAAAAAGTGAACCCTATGGGTGGCTGTTTCCCTATTTTACTGCAAATGCCAATCTTCTTAGCCTTGTTCTATGTATTCTTAGAGTCTACAGAACTTCGTCACGCTGAATTTGTACTTTGGTTAACTGACCTTTCTGCGAAAGACCCATACTACGTATTACCAATCTTATTTGGTGCGAGTATGTTTATAACGCAAAAACTACAACCTATGACGGTTACCGATCCAATGCAGCAAAAAATGATGACCTTTATGCCGGTTATCTTCTCTGTATTCTTCTTATGGTTCCCATCTGGTTTAGTACTTTACTGGTTAGTGTCTAACCTTATTTCTATTGTCCAGATGTTGATCATCTACCGTGGCATGGAAAAGAAAGGAATTAAAGTAAGGGGCGATTAAACTCCCTACTTATATAAAGGCGACTTAGGTCGCCTTTTTTATTGTCGATTTTTTATAACAGCATTCGCGAGTGCCTATTTGATAGGTTACAATACCGCCATTACGTTATTTAAGTTGGCAAATAAACCGCATGATCAATCACGATACAATTGCAGCACAAGCCACTGCCCCAGGTCGAGGCGGTGTTGGTATTATTCGCGTTTCAGGAAACCTAGCCAAACAGGTTGCTGAAAAAATAATAGGCAAAGTCCCTAAAGTTCGTTATGCCGACTATGTGCCATTTAACACCCTTGCAGGTCAGCAACTTGACCAAGGTATTGCGATTTACTTTGCTGGCCCAAACTCATTTACCGGTGAAGACGTACTCGAACTTCAAGGTCATGGTGGCCCAGTTGTTCTTGATATGCTACTCAAAGAAATAAGTAAAATAGACGGTGTGCGTTTAGCAAAGCCTGGTGAATTTTCTGAGCGTGCATTTATGAACGACAAGCTTGATTTAACTCAAGCAGAAGCAATCGCCGACTTAATTAATGCAACTAGTGAGCAAGCTGCTAAAAGCGCTCTACAGTCACTTCAAGGGCAATTCTCTAAGCACATAGAAACCTTAGTTGAAAAAGTCATTCACTTACGTATGTATGTGGAAGCAGCTATTGATTTTCCTGACGAAGAAATCGATTTTTTATCAGACGGAAAAGTAGGCGGTGATTTAAATGCCATCATTGAGCAGCTTAATGCCGTAACCAATCAAGCCAAACAAGGCAGCATAATGCGCGAAGGTATGCGCGTCGTTATTGCTGGTCGCCCTAATGCCGGTAAATCAAGCTTACTTAATGCATTAGCAGGGCGAGAAGCGGCCATCGTAACTGAAATAGCCGGCACCACTCGTGACGTATTACGTGAGCATATACATATAGATGGTATGCCACTGCATATAATAGATACCGCTGGCCTACGAGAAAGCCCAGATAAGGTAGAGCAAATAGGCATTGAACGTGCTTGGGATGAAATAAACCAAGCCGATCGGGTGTTATTTATGCTTGATGGCACCGACACAGCCGATACTGATCCACATGCTATTTGGCCTGAATTTATGGCTAAGTTACCTCAAGGTATGGGCGTGACCGTGATCAGAAATAAAGCCGATTTATCGGGTGATACGGTTGGTATGGATCAAGAGCAACAATATCCGGTCATCAGTTTAAGTGCTAAAAATGCTGACGGCATAGAGCTTGTGCGTGAGCACTTAAAAGCCTGTATTGGTTTTGATGGTGCCACAGAGGGTGGCTTTATGGCGCGACGTCGTCACTTAGATGCACTGGAACACGCAGCCTATCACTTAGATACGGGTAAAACACAATTAGAAATGCACGTGGCCGGTGAAATTCTCGCTGAAGAACTACGCTTAACACAGCAGTATCTTAACGAAATAACCGGTGAATTTACTTCTGATGATTTGCTTGGCAAAATTTTCAGCTCGTTCTGTATCGGTAAATAGTCGAACTAATAATTTAATCATTAAGGGCACCTAGGTGCCCTTTTTAATGCCTACTATTTTTAATATCGACTCGCCAAACTGTATTTTAATAACCCATTTTGAAAACCAAACAGACTAAAAAAACAGCTTAAACTGCACTTATATTAGCCTCAATTCTCCTTTAAAAATGTATTCAAGCCATAGTAGGCTAAGCCAATAATCACAGCAAATAACAGATAAACTACCTAGATTAATAGTAAAAAATTAAGCTTCTTTCCTTTAAAAGAGCACCTATAACATTGGTTTTCCACGTTTGAACATGGGTATATCAAACCATAAAAAATAAAACGTACCTAAAAAGTAAATTTGATCGCCCACTCCACCAGCAAACACCGTTAATTTCTTAGTTAAAATTGATGTAATTTATTTTTTAGCAGATCAGTTATCCACAATTGCGGGTTTTATTACCTTAAAAATGAGTTAAAAGCGATAAAAAGAAATAATATGTTGTGTTTAATAGGCTAAATAGCGATTTTTAGAAAATAAAAATGGATTTTTAGGCTGATCTGAGAAAATAGATCATTTTTTAAAATTATTTTCGATCCCAATTTTAAGTTATCAACATGCTTTGTATCCACACTAAGATCAACACACGTTTATTTATAAATTTGTACTAGCTGATGGTTAACACTCAATATAAAATCAATAACTTAGCAAACTATTTGTAACATTACTTCTTAGTTAAGCAGAGCTTTCCCCAACCTTATCAACAACTTGATCAGAAGATTACATTTAAAGATATTTTGTTAAACCATTAATAATCAGCAACTTAAAACCGTAATTCACGCGAAGGCTTAAATTACCACAAAAATAGTTATACAAAATAACACTCTTAACTTTACTGTTATACTCACTCGGCTATCATAGGCAGGAATTAAAACTAATAGTGATCAGCAATATTCATGAGTTCAGTAAATATTATCGTTGGTAGTCAAATGGGATCCGCCGAGTACGTTGCAGAGCAGCTAAGCGATGCGCTTAACAACCAAGGGATTAATAGCCAACTACATGATCAACCTGAATTTAATGAAATAGATCAGCAAAATACTATTTGGTTAGTTTGTACATCAACCTATGGTGCTGGTGATTACCCTGACAATCTAATTAGCTTTGTCGAACAAGTATCTCAAGTAGATGATCTCTCGCATTTAAAGTATTCGGTTATTGCACTAGGCGATACCAGTTACGACACTTATAACCTTGCAGGGCGTAATATAGATGCCCTTTTAAGCCAAAAAGGTGCTGTAAAAGTAGCACAACGGTTGGAGCTAAACATTCTTGATGAAGCACTACCCGAAGATACGGCCTTAGCTTGGTTAGACTCGTGGATAGCACAAACAGGTTTAAAATAGAAAGATCAAGCGATAAGTTATAAATAAAGTTACCCACAATTTACTAATAATTTAATAGATTTTGTGGATAAACACTGATTAAACTGCTTTTTTAGCTATGCTTATCCATGGGATAAGATCGAGACTTGATCGGCCTGTGTATAACAGCCCGTTTTGATCAGAGCTTATTTGCCTGAAGATCCGATCATATTAACACCTTTAGATCCGATCTAATTATATGTTTTTAATCATGATCTAAAGCTTATCAACAGAAAACCCGATCAGTAGTAGTAATAATATTAAAAGATCTCTTTAAAAGATCCTTTATATTATTAGAGATCACTTACTTAGATCTTGAGCACTGTTTAATCATTTATCTTCTGCTGATTTCTAGGTAGAATACGCTCCCTTTTGAAGTTTACTGGTTTGATTTAAGTAGGATCCCATTAATGATTTTTCACGAAAATTTTGACGTTATCGTAGTAGGTGGTGGACATGCAGGCACTGAAGCCGCATTGGCAGCTGCCCGTATGGGGATGAATACCCTGCTGCTAACTCACAATATGGATACCCTTGGTCAAATGTCTTGTAACCCAGCAATTGGTGGCATTGGCAAAGGTCATCTGGTTAAAGAAATTGATGCCCTGGGTGGCGCAATGGCTCAAGCCATTGACAAAGGCGGGATCCAATTCCGTACGCTTAACTCTTCTAAAGGCCCTGCTGTACGAGCGACTCGTGCTCAAGCAGATCGTGCCTTGTACAAAGCGGCTATTCAAAACACACTTCAAAACCAAGAAAACTTAAAGATTTTTCAGCAATCATGTGATGATCTAATTGTTGAAAATGATCGTGTAACCGGTGTAGTGACACAAATGGGTTTACGTTTTAGTGCACCGAGTGTAGTACTAACCGTAGGTACCTTCTTAGGTGGTCAAATTCATATCGGCCTTGAAAACTTTAAAGGCGGCCGAGCTGGCGATCCACCTTCAATTGCCTTAGCTGATCGCTTACGTGAATTACCATTTAGAGTAGATCGTTTAAAAACCGGTACGCCACCGCGTATTGATGCCCGCACTGTCGATTTTAGTAAAATGCAGGAACAACCAGGTGATACACCAACACCGGTATTCTCATTTATGGGTAAACAAAGCGACCACCCACAACAAATTCCGTGTTACATCACTTACACCAATGAAAAAACACATGATGTTATTCGCAAAAACTTACATCGCTCACCTATGTACTCAGGTGTTATCGAAGGAATAGGCCCTCGTTACTGTCCGTCTATTGAAGATAAAATTGTCCGTTTTGCAGATAAAGATAAACACCAGATATTTGTAGAGCCAGAAGGTTTAACTTCATACGAGTTATACCCTAATGGTATTTCAACCAGCTTACCGTTCGATGTGCAGTTAGAAATTGTGCAATCGATCACCGGATTTGAAAATGCACATATCTGTCGTCCTGGCTACGCCATTGAATATGACTTTTTTGATCCACGCGATTTAAAACAATCATTAGAAACTAAATTTATTGATGGTTTATTTTTTGCTGGTCAAATTAATGGTACTACCGGTTACGAAGAAGCGGGTGCGCAAGGTTTAATCGCAGGTATGAATGCAGCCTTACAAGTACAAGGCAAAGAATCGTGGACGCCTCGTCGTGATGAAGCCTATGTAGGCGTACTGATTGACGACTTAGCAACACTGGGTACAAAAGAACCGTACCGTATGTTTACTAGCCGCGCTGAATACCGTTTGCTACTTCGTGAAGACAACGCTGATATTCGTTTAACTGAAAAAGGCCGTGAACTTGGTTTAGTTAACGATGAACGTTGGCAAGCATTCAACGAAAAAATGGAAGTGATCGCTAAAGAGAAACAGCGTATTAAAGATACCTGGATCCATAAAGATCATGCCATGGTTAATAAAGTAAACGAATTACTAAAAACGCCACTTGTGCGTGAAGCCAGCTTAGAAGAATTATTGCGTCGTCCAGAAGTGCGTTATAACGACTTGATGGCGATTGAAGGACTTGGATCTGAGTTTACCAATAAGGCGGCTTTAGAGCAGGTTGAAATTCATACGAAGTACGCAGGTTATATTGCGCGTCAGCAAGATGAGATCAATAAGCAACTTCGTCATGAAGAAACAATTTTACCAAAAGAGTTTGATTATAAAACCGTCTCTGGTTTATCAAACGAGGTTGTTGCTAAGCTAATTGATGCTCGTCCAGACACTATTGGCCAAGCTTCGCGTATTTCT
Organism: Pseudoalteromonas sp. NH0006-26; assembly: GCF_057552415.1. The sequence continues at coordinate 13,452 of NZ_BAAJMJ010000015.1, read as the reverse complement.
GGTATCACCCCAGCGGCGATTTCGCTATTATTGGTGTATCTGAAGAAGCAAGGCTTGTTACGCAAAACTGCGTAACGGTAAAGGAACATTGTGTTACAGCAACAATTAACAACTTTGTTAGCGCAAACTGATATTGCGCTAACACAAAAACAACAGCAACAGCTTGTTCGCTATGTCGAATTACTCGATAAGTGGAATAAAGCCTATAACTTAACCTCGGTACGTTTACCTCAAGAAATGATGGTTAAACATATAATGGATAGCTTAGTTGTTGCGCCTCACTTGACCGGTCATCATTATATTGATGTTGGCACAGGTCCTGGTTTACCGGGCATAGTGTTAGCTATTGCCTTACCTGATACGCAGTTTGTATTATTAGATAGTTTAGGTAAACGTGTACGTTTTTTAATGCATGTTAAACATGAGCTTGGCCTTGATAATGTCACCCCAGTGCAGTCAAGAGTTGAAGAATATCAACCAAGTGTTAAATTAGATGGCGTACTAAGTCGTGCATTTGCATCGTTACAAGATATGATTGACTGGTGTTCGCACTTAATTGATCATTCAGGTAAGTTCATTGCACTTAAAGGGGTATTTCCAAGTGAGGAATTAGACTCACTCCCTGCTGGTGTTAAGTTTGAGCAAAAAATTGCATTAGAAGTACCGGATTTAGATGCACAACGACATTTAATAATTCTTTCTAAAGACTAGGGATCAGAGACACTGTGGCAAAAGTCATCGCATTAGCAAATCAAAAAGGCGGAGTAGGTAAAACTACCACTGCCGTTAATCTCGCTGCATCTATGGCTGCAACGAAACGTAAAGTGCTGTTAATAGATCTCGACCCGCAAGGCAATGCGACCATGGGCAGTGGCGTCGACAAATATGGTGACGTCCCTACTATCTATGATTTGCTCATAGAAGATAAACCTATTGATGAAGTGATTATTAAAGAAACTTCAGGCGAATATCATATGATTGCTGCAAACGGCGATGTGACCGCTGCAGAAGTTAAGCTGATGGAATTATTTGCGCGTGAAGTACGTTTGCGTAACGCGCTTGAAAAAATACAAGATCAGTATGAGTTTATTTTTATAGACTGCCCGCCTTCTTTAAATATGTTAACCGTTAATGCCATGGCCGCTGCCGATTCTATTTTAGTGCCTATGCAATGTGAATATTATGCATTGGAAGGATTAACTGCATTAATGGATACGATTACGCAACTTGCTAAGTTAGTTAATCCTAACTTACAGATTGAAGGCATACTTCGTACTATGTACGATCCGCGTAATCGACTAGCAAATGATGTATCAGAACAATTAAAACAACATTTTGGCGATAAAGTATACCGTACGGTGATCCCACGTAATGTTCGACTTGCAGAAGCCCCAAGTTTTGGTGCCCCAGCAATGTACTACGATCGAGCATCAAGTGGCGCGAAAGCTTATTTAGCTCTCGCTGGTGAAATGCTACGCAGAAAAGAAAAAACAACTCCCGTTGTCGCCTAACTTTGAGGTAAAAAAATAACATGTCTGCTAAAAAACGAGGTTTAGGCCGAGGACTCGATGCGCTTTTAAGTTCATCTAAACCTGCACCAAGCGAAGGCAAGGAACAGAACACCGCTAACGTAACTAGCGCAGTTGAAAATGCAGCGCAGCCTAGCAACAGTGAACTACAAAAACTACCGATCGAGTTTTTACACTCAGGTAAATACCAACCTCGTAAAGACATGTCTGAAGAGGCACTTGAAGAACTCGCCAGTTCGATACGCTCACAAGGAATTATTCAACCTATCGTTGTGCGTCCTGTTGCGCATAATAGCTACGAGATTATTGCCGGTGAACGCCGTTGGCGCGCTGCGCAAATTGCTAAGCTTGAGTTTGTACCCTGTATTATCAAAGACGTGCCTGATGAAGCCGCCGTTGCTATTGCCCTAATTGAAAATATTCAGCGTGAAGACTTAAACGCCATGGAAGAAGCGATAGCGCTTAATCGCTTACTTAATGAGTTTGAGTTAACGCATCAACAAGTGGCTGATGCCGTTGGTAAATCGCGTACGACCGTGACTAACTTATTACGCTTAAATAATCTTAATAACGATGTAAAAATATTGTTAGAGCATGGTGACATTGAAATGGGTCACGCTCGTTGCTTATTAGCACTTGAAGGTGAAGTGCAATCAGATGCAGCCCGTTTAGCTGTTGCGAAAGCATTGACCGTTCGCGAAACCGAAAAACTAGTACGCTCTATTTTAGAGCCTGCTCCAGCAAAAGAAGTAATAGAAAAAGACCCAGATGTTAAACAGTTAGAGCAACAACTTGCTGATAATCTTGGGGCAAAAGTAGAAATAAATTACAACAAAAAAGGCAAAGGGAAGTTGGTTATTTCTTACACTAATCTTGACGAGTTAGACGGTATTTTAAACCGTATCAATCAAGACTATTCCCACCATTAATTCATTGGATGTCTAAAAAGGGACATTTACAGCGATTTTGTGTTACAAAGCACCTACTCAAGTTGCAAAACTGGCAGGATTAAGTATAATTTCGCCAGTTTTCATACCCTGACAATTAGAGCGTCATAAAGGTTAATTAAAAGTGACTAATAAGTTAGCAGGCCCGTATAGGCTTGCCGCATTAAAATTAATTTGCCTTCAGGGATTTGTAGCCATTTTAGCTGCACTAATAATTTTTATAGGTTGGGAAACCAATGCCGCACTTTCAGCATTAGCTGGTGGCGCAGTCGCAGTACTTCCTAACTTTGTATTTGCGCTTTATGCATTCAGATATATGGGTGCAAGTCGAGCAAATCAAGCGTATGCCTCGTTGAAACGCGGCAACGGATTAAAATTTATGCTAACAATCGTTTTGTTTGCACTAATGCTAAAGCTTTATCCGGTAGTACTGCTACCTTTCTTTTGTGCTTATGTGTTGGTGTTGTTTACAGGATTGTTTACACCCGTTTTTTTTAAACATTAACTTTTGGGATATAACATGGCTGCAGAAGAAGTTACTCTATCTAGCCATATTCAGCACCACTTAACCAATGCTAAGATGTGCTCGACCGACGCTGGTCTTGCCTTCAATAAAGCATGTACGGATAGTGGTTTCTGGACATGGCATATAGATACCCTCGCATGGTCTATCGGACTAGGTCTAATATTTTTATGGATCTTCCGTAGTGCCGCAAAAAAATCAACTCTGGGTGTACCTGGAAAACTTCAATGTTTCATTGAAATGGTTGTTGAGTTCGTTGGCGACAACGTACGCGATACCTTCCACGGTAAAAGTAAGCTAATTGCACCATTAGCATTAACAATATTCGTTTGGATATTCTTAATGAACTTAATGGATTTAATCCCAGTTGACTTCCTACCTGCATTTGCTGGCTTTGTTGGCGAAACTGCATTCGGTATGGATTCACACGACGTATACATGAAAATTGTACCAACTACAGATATCAACATGACCGCAGCACTTGCGCTGGGCGTGTTTATTCTAATGATTGGTTACTCAATTAAAATCAAAGGTATCGGCGGTTTTATTAAAGAGCTAACACTTCACCCGTTTAGTTCAAACAATACAGCTATGCAGATTCTTTTAATCCCATTCAACCTATTACTAGAGCTTATCGCATTGGTTTCTAAGCCGTTTTCACTGGCACTGCGTTTGTTCGGTAACTTATATGCAGGTGAGTTAATCTTCATCCTTATAGGTGCTGTAGGTTTAATGCAACTACCGTTGCACTTTGTGTGGGCTGTATTCCATATCTTAGTAATCGTATTGCAAGCATTCGTATTCATGATGCTTACAATTGTATACCTAAGCATGGCAAGTTCGGATAATCACTAATTTATAACTTTTAATTTTTACTTTTAATTACAATTGAAACTTTGGAGAAAAAAATGGAACTAGTATTAGGTCTTAAGTACATCGCAGTAGCTTTACTTATCGGCTTCGGTGCAATCGGTACAGCAATCGGTTTTGGTAACATGGGCGGTAAATTCCTTGAAGCATGTGCGCGTCAACCTGAGCTTGCACCATCGCTACAAGTTAAAATGTTTATCCTTGCTGGTCTAATCGATGCTGTAGCAATGATTGGTGTTGGTATCGCGATGGTATTGTTGTTCGTACTTTAATTTTATTTTTTGAACAGCTTACTATTTAAGGAGGAGCGGTTGTGAACTTAAACGCCACTCTTATCGGTGAATTAATTGCGTTTACGGTGTTCGTATTATTTTGTATGAAATACGTATGGCCACCACTAAACGGTGCAATTGAAGCTCGCCAGAAGAAAATCGAAGATGGTTTAGCTGCCTCTGATAGAGCCGAAAAAGACTTAGAACTTGCGCAACAGAAAGCTGCAGAACAGCTTAAAGATGCAAAGGCTCAAGCGGCTGATATCATTGATCAAGCTAAAAAGCGTGCCGTGCTAATTGTTGACGAAGAAACTGTTCGTGGTCAGCAAGAGCGTGAAAAAATTATTGCTCAAGGGCACTCTGAAATTGAATCAGAGCGTAACCGTGTGACAGAAGAGCTACGTAAGCAAGTAGCAACTCTGGCTGTGGTTGGCGCAGAAAGAATTTTAGAGCGCGAAATCAATCAAGCCGCACATAGTGACATCGTTGAAAAACTTGTCGCTGAGCTGTAATTAGGAGGGTATGAGCATGTCTGAATTGACTACTATCGCTCGCCCATACGCTAAAGCGGCTTTTGAACTTGCCGTTGAAAAAGGCACTATTGATAGCTGGAATGACATGTTGTTCTTTGCTGGCCACGTTGCCAGCAATGAACAGGCATCTACCATTTTAGCTGGATTGCCTACTGCTACTGCACAAGCTGAGTTATTTATTAACTTATGTGGTGAGCAGCTCAACGAACAAGGTCAGAACCTAGTTAAGGTGATGGCTGAAAATGGACGTTTGATTGCACTACCTGAGGTTGCTCATTTATTTTCTGCTTTAAAAGCAGACTATGACAAAGAAATCGATATTGATGTGATTTCGGCAACACCTCTTGCTGCAGCGCAGCAAGAATCATTGGTAGCGGCACTTGAAAAACGTTTCGCACGCAAAGTTAAGCTGAATTGTAGTGAAGACGCTACAGTAGTTGGCGGTCTTATTATTAAGGCAGGCGACACTGTAATTGACGGCTCTTTACGCGGTAAATTAAATCGCTTAGCCACAACACTACAATCGTAATTGGGAAAAAGAGCATGCAACTTAATTCCACTGAAATTTCAGATCTGATCAAACAACGTATTGAGAAGTTCGAAGTTGTAAGTGAAGCTCGTAACGAAGGTACAATTGTATCTGTTACTGACGGTATCATTCGCATCCACGGTCTAGCTGACTGTATGCAAGGTGAGATGATTGAGCTTCCTGGCAACCGTTATGCTATCGCACTAAACCTTGAGCGCGACTCAATTGGTGCAGTAGTAATGGGTCCTTACGCTGACCTTACAGAAGGCGTAAAAGTATACACAACTGGTCGTATCTTAGAAGTTCCTGTTGGTGCGGGTCTACTTGGTCGTGTTGTAAACACACTAGGTGCTCCTATCGATGGTAAAGGCGCTTTAGATAACGACGGGTTTGAACCTGTAGAAAAAATTGCACCAGGTGTAATCGAGCGTCAATCAGTAGATGAGCCAGTACAAACTGGTTACAAATCTATCGATGCTATGATCCCAGTTGGTCGTGGTCAGCGTGAGCTTGTTATCGGTGACCGCCAAACAGGTAAAACTGCACTAGCAATCGATGCAATTATCAACCAAAAAGACACAGGCGTTAAGTGTGTGTACGTAGCGGTTGGTCAAAAAGCATCTACTATTGCTAACGTAGTACGTAAATTAGAAGAGCACGGTGCACTTGCAAATACTATCGTAGTTGTAGCATCTGCTTCTGAATCTGCGGCACTTCAGTACTTAGCACCGTTCTCGGGCTGTACTATGGGTGAATACTTCCGTGACCGTGGTGAAAACGCATTAATCGTATATGATGATTTATCTAAGCAAGCTGTTGCTTACCGTCAAATCTCATTGCTACTTAAGCGTCCACCAGGCCGTGAAGCATACCCAGGTGACGTATTCTACCTTCACTCGCGTCTTTTAGAGCGTGCATCACGTGTAAACACTGATTACGTTGAAAAGTTCACTAACGGTGAAGTGAAAGGTAAAACAGGTTCATTGACGGCATTGCCTATCATTGAAACTCAAGGCGGCGACGTTTCTGCGTTCGTACCGACAAACGTTATCTCTATCACCGATGGTCAGATCTTCTTAGAAACTGACTTATTCAACTCAGGTATCCGTCCGGCAGTAAATGCTGGTATCTCGGTATCGCGTGTTGGTGGTGCTGCACAAACTAAAATCGTTAAGAAACTAGGTGGCGGTATCCGTCTAGCCCTAGCTCAGTACCGTGAATTAGCTGCGTTCTCGCAGTTCGCGTCTGACCTTGATGATGCTACTCGTGCTCAACTTGAGCATGGTGAGCGTGTAACAGAGCTAATGAAGCAGAAACAGTACGCGCCAATGTCTGTTGCTGAAATGTCTTTGTCGTTATTCGCAGCTGAGAAAGGTTACTTAAAAGACATCGAAATTCCTAAAATCATGGATTTCGAAGCGGCTTTACTTTCTTACGCAAATAGCACATACGCAGAGCTTATGGCTCAAATCAATGAAACTGGTAACTACAACGCCGAGATCGAAGCGCAGCTTAAAGAACTTCTAGAGAAGTTCAAGTCTACGCAAACTTGGTAATTTAGTTATTAATGGTGTGCTTTATATCCTAAAGCACACCTTGATTCGGAGAGAGAGTCATGGCCAGCGGAAAAGAGATTAAAAGCAAGATCGGCAGTATTAAAAATACTCAAAAGATCACTAGCGCAATGGAAATGGTTGCTGCGTCTAAAATGAAAAAGGCGCAAGAACGAGTGGCTTCAAGCCGTCCATACGCTGAAAAATTACGTAAAGTGATTGGTCGTGTTGCTCAAGCAAATCTTGATTTTACTCACCCGTTCTTAGAAGAACGTGAAGTAAAACGAGTTGGTTATATTGTTATCTCTACTGACCGTGGTCTATGTGGCGGTTTAAACTCAAACGAGTTTAAAAAAGTCGCATTAGAGATTAAAGCGTGGAAAGAGAAAGGCGTAGATGCTGATTTTGCTACTTTAGGTAGTAAAGCAGCTGGCTTCTTTCAACGTTTTGGTGGTCAAGTGCTTGCTAAAAAAGCAGGTCTTGGAGATAAGCCTTCAGTACAGGACGTAATTGGTCCAGTAAAAATAATGCTAGATGCATTCTCTGAAGGTAAAATTGACCGTTTATTCCTGGTATATAACAACTTTGTTAATACCATGAAGCAAGAGCCAATAGTAGATCAGTTACTCCCTTTGCCAAAAGCTGAAGAAGAAGTATCTACACATGCGTGGGATTACTTATATGAACCAAACCCAGAGGCTATTTTAGAGTCTTTGCTAGTACGTTTCATTGAGTCTCAGGTATACCAAGGTGTAGTTGAAAACGCTGCCTCTGAACAGGCTGCCCGCATGGTTGCAATGAAAGCTGCAACTGATAATGCCGGCGACCTTATGGATGAGTTACAGCTTGTATATAACAAAGCTCGCCAAGCAGCAATCACACAAGAAATTAGTGAGATTTGTTCTGGTTCAGCAGCAGTTTAATGCTTCAGGCAAAGATTAACGAGAGGAATAGACATGAGTTTAGGTAAGGTCGTCCAAATTATCGGCGCCGTTGTGGATATCGAATTTCCACAAGACAGCGTGCCAGCCGTATATGACGCGCTAAAAGTAACAGATGGCGATTTAGCTGGTTTGACTTTAGAAGTTCAACAGCAGCTAGGTGGCGGTGTGGTACGTACTATCGCACTAGGTACTACAGACGGTTTACGTCGTGGTGCTGCAGTAGCAAACACAGGCGAAGCAATTCAAGTTCCAGTTGGTACTAAGACCCTAGGTCGTATCATGAACGTACTTGGTGAGCCAATTGATGAAGCAGGTCCAATCGGTGAAGACGAGCGTATGTCTATCCACCGTGCAGCACCTACTTACGAAGAGCAATCAAGCTCAGTTGAACTTTTAGAAACGGGTATCAAGGTAATCGACCTTGTATGTCCATTCGCTAAAGGTGGTAAAGTTGGTTTATTCGGTGGTGCCGGTGTTGGTAAAACCGTAAACATGATGGAACTTATCCGTAACATCGCAATCGAGCACAGCGGCTACTCAGTATTCGCAGGTGTTGGTGAGCGTACTCGTGAGGGTAACGATTTCTACCATGAGATGAACGATTCAAACGTACTTGATAAAGTATCGCTTGTATACGGTCAGATGAACGAGCCTCCAGGTAACCGTTTACGCGTAGCGTTAACAGGTCTTACTATGGCTGAGAAGTTCCGTGACGAAGGTCGCGACGTACTTTTCTTCGTAGATAACATCTACCGTTACACACTTGCGGGTACAGAAGTATCAGCACTTCTTGGTCGTATGCCATCAGCGGTAGGTTACCAGCCTACACTTGCTGAAGAAATGGGTGTACTTCAAGAGCGTATCGCATCTACTAAGACTGGTTCAATTACTTCAATCCAAGCGGTATACGTACCTGCGGATGATTTAACGGATCCATCTCCAGCAACAACGTTTGCTCACTTAGATGCAACAGTGGTACTTTCACGTGATATCGCATCACTAGGTATCTACCCAGCGGTAGACCCTCTTGATTCATCTTCACGTCAGCTTGATCCACAAGTAATCGGTGAAGAGCACTACGGTATAGCGCGCGGCGTTCAAACAGTTCTTCAGCGTTACAAAGAACTTAAAGACATCATCGCGATTCTAGGTATGGACGAGCTTTCTGACGAAGATAAGCAACTTGTATCTCGTGCACGTAAAATCCAGCGTTTCCTATCTCAGCCATTCTTCGTGGCAGAGGTATTTACAGGTGCGCCAGGTAAATACGTTTCACTTAAAGACACAATTGCAGGCTTCAAAGGTATCTTAAACGGTGAGTTTGATGATATGCCAGAGCAAGCGTTCTACATGGTTGGCTCTATTGAAGAAGCTCAAGAAAAAGCCAAAAGCATGTAATTAGGAGGGTAGTATGGCAGCTATGACTGTACATCTTGATGTAGTAAGTGCTGAAGAGAAATTATTTTCTGGTTTAGTAGAATCTATTCAAGTATCTGGTAGTGAAGGTGAGTTAGGTGTTAACGCCGGTCACGCCCCACTACTAACTGCCCTTAAACCTGGTATGGTACGTTTAGTTAAGCAATTTGGTGAAGAAGAACTCATCTATATTGCTGGCGGTACACTAGAAGTTCAACCGAACATAGTGACCGTACTTGCTGATACAGCTGTTCGTGGTGAAGACCTGGACGAGAAAGCTGCAGAGCAAGCTAAGCGTGACGCTGAAGCCCAAATGGCAAAAGGCGCATCTGCTGAACTTGATTACAATCAAGCAGCAATGCAACTAGCTGAAGCAATTGCTCAGCTACGCATTATTCAGCAATTACGTAAAAAGTAAGCCTATCTGGTTTTTAAAAGCCCACTTTATGTGGGCTTTTTTGTGCCACTAACTAACCACTTCAGCCTATCTGTAAATAAATTGATCGTTATGGCTAATATCTCTTCATTATTACTTATATCTGCACGCGATCCTCGCTACAATAACCCTATTCTATTAGGTGTTACTTTGCTTAAGTTAAGATTCAGTAGTCATTGCTTAGCCTACTGAGTATTTGCACATGATGTGACTTACGTAATCTACTTTGCAGCACACTTATTCTATTAAGCTAAAACAACGGAAAAAGGAAATTGTTTTAATGTCCTTAACAACGGTTATTCTTGCAGCGGGTAAAGGTACTCGTATGCGCTCTGCTCTTCCTAAGGTACTGCATAAAGTGGCAGGTAAACCTATGGTGCAACACGTTATCGATAATGCCAACGCGCTAGGTGCTACATCGACTAACTTAGTTTATGGTCACGGCGGCGAACTATTACAACAACAATTAGCCGATAATAACGTAAACTGGGTGCTGCAAGCTGAGCAGCTAGGTACAGGCCACGCAGTGGCACAAGCAAACCCTCATATTAACGACGACGATACCGTACTGGTTTTATACGGTGACGTACCTTTAACTAAGCAATCTACACTTGAACGTTTATTAGCAGCGACACCTAAAAATGGCTTAGCAGTATTAACCGTTAATCTAGCAAACCCAAATGGTTACGGTCGTATGCTACGTGTTGATGGCAAGCTAGTGGGTATTGTTGAACAAAAAGATGCCAATGCAGAGCAGTTACTTATTAACGAAGTAAACACCGGCATTATGGCGGTAAATGGTAAGCTTTTAAAAACATGGTTAGGTAATTTGTCTAACAATAATGCCCAGGGCGAATACTACCTCACAGATATAGTCGCTATGGCGCACAGTGAAGGTGTAGAAATTACATCAGCACAACCAGATCACCCAATGGAAGTTGAAGGTGCAAATAACCGCGTACAACTTGCAGGATTAGAGCGTGCTTACCAAGCATGGCAAGCAGAAGAGCTGATGCTAAATGGTGCAACTCTTGCCGACCCTGCTCGCATTGATGTGCGTGGCGACGTTAAAACAGGTGAAGATGTCCTTATCGATATCAACGTTATTTTTGAAGGTACAGTAACCTTAGGTAATAACGTACAAATTGGCCCTAACTGCGTACTTAAAAACTGTAGCATCGGCGATAATGTTGTTATTAAAGCCAATACATTGATCGAAGATGCATCAGTTGCAGCTAAATGTACCCTTGGTCCATACGCCCGCCTTCGCCCTGGTGCAGTAATGGAAGAAGACTCGCACATTGGTAACTTTGTCGAAATGAAAAAAACCCGATTAGGTAAGGGCTCTAAAGCAAACCACTTAAGTTACTTAGGTGATGCTGAAATTGGCGAGAAAGTGAATATTGGCGCAGGCACTATTACCTGTAACTACGATGGGGTGAATAAAGCCAAAACCATTATTGGTGATAACGCCTTTATTGGCTCTAACTCATCACTGGTTGCTCCTGTAAATATTGGTGCAACCGCTACCGTTGGCGCGGGCTCTGTTATTACCAATACCGTGGCGGATGATCAGCTAGCTGTAGCACGTGGCAAGCAACGCAATTTAGACGGTTGGAAACGCCCAGTTAAAAAATAGTAATGATCATTACTTATTAAATATTTAAAGCGAGTTTTATAACTCGCTTTTTTATTGCCTAAATATAATTCAAATAAAAATGCCATACTGTTGTCATCCCTGTGTGTTGATATTTAACGAATACAACACTAAGGAAAACAATAATGTTAAACAAATCAATAATAGCCTTTTCTTTGCTATCACTATTAACTGGCTGCTCACTTGATGGTGATGACGGCCAAAATGGCGCACAGGGTGTACAAGGTACTGCGGGTAATAATGGTGAAAACGGCACTAATGCAAATTCAGCTTTAAATATAAATCTTATTGGCCGCGCAGTACTCAACGCACAAAGCCCGGAAGGGGCAGCTGAAATAGTCGTCTACCAAGCTTCTAAAAAATGGATTTATACTATTAATAGCTCTGGTGATGAGGCTGTTGTGAATATTATTCCTGCAGATACGTTCGACACCGCTGCATTAGTAAAAGATAACGAAGGTATTGTAAGTGTAACTAACCTATCCTCTGCTATTACGCTCTCACTAAATGAAAATACACCCGGCGATGCAAACAGCATTGCTATCGATGCAAATAACCAATTATTAGCAGTAGCAATGGCTGCTACAAACGTAGGTGAAGCTGGCCAAATAGCGTTTTACAATATTAGCGGAGATACACCTACATTTATTAAAAATGTAACTGTAGGTGCCCTACCCGACATGGTGACATTTAGCCATGATGGTGCAAAAGTAGTGGTTGCTAATGAAGGTGAACCTAATGGCGACTACAGTATCGATCCCGAAGGCACTATTAGCATTATCGATATCACTAACGGCACTATTGCCGATAATGCTTTGAGCATAAACTTTCAAGATTACAATAATCAGCAAGCTGAATTAGAAGCGCAGGGTTTAGTGTTTGCCAATCCTACTGGACGTACTATTAATGGTAATTTAATAAATACCACCGTTGCTATGGATTTAGAGCCAGAATATGTGAGTATTTCCAAGGATAATAAATACGCTTATGTCTCTATTCAAGAAAATAACGCTCTAGCCATCATCAACCTTGAAGATAATTCCCTTGAGCTAAAAGGACTCGGTTTTAAAGATTGGTCAAACTTACAATTTGACGCTTCAGACAAAGACGGCGGTGTTAACTTTAAATCATACCCTGGTTTATATGGCATGTATCAGCCAGATACAATTGCAAGTTTTAGTTGGAAAGGAGCCAACTTTATTGTATCTGCCAACGAGGGTGATGCACGCGAATACTTTTTTGATGCCAGCGATGAAGCTGATTGCATCGCTCAGGGCGGCCTTGATTATGACGCTAAAGATGGGTGTTTGGCATATATAGATGAAAGCCGCGTAGAAGATCTAGCTCTCGCAGCTAACTTCGATTACTTAAATAACGATGATAACGACATTGGTCGTTTAAAAGTTACAACAGTAAAAGGTGATAAAAATAACGACGGCCAATACGAATCGCTTTATGCTTATGGCGCACGGTCATTTACCATTTGGGATAGCAATGGGCTGGTGGTGTTTGACTCAGGCGATCAAATTGCACGAGTAACCGCTTCTGTTCATGGCAATGCATTCAATAATAACGAAGATGAAAATAAAGGCGACACACGCTCAGATGATAAAGGGGCAGAACCCGAAGCGCTAACATTAGGTAAAGTTGGCGATAGGTTATTTGCTTTTGTTGGCTTAGAGCGTATGGGCACAATAATGGTGTTTGATATAACCAACCCTTACGATGTGAAATTTCAAGACTACTTTTATAATCGTGGTTTAGAACCAAGTGCAGATATAAGTGGCGATCTTGCTCCTGAAGGAATGACATTTGTTCCTGCAGCGCAAAGTGCAACAAACGAAGCACTGCTTATAATCGGTAATGAAATCTCAGGCTCAATTGCCGTATGGGAAATAACAACTCAGTAATTAGTAAAGTTTTAAGTAAAAGCGATGTAGCGGTTATCTATAAATCGCTTTTACTTCCTCCCCTCTCAATAATCATGCCTTATGTGAATGCTTTTTAATCAAAAACAGCCCTGCAGTCCTTTGTTTGTATGGTTATTGTACTAAATTGAAATTAATTTAATAAAACTGAAATAAAGCATTGACCCTCTCCAGAATATCCCTATAATGCGCATCCACTGACCCGGCAGGCAGCAATGAAAAGCGCTGAACAAACGGTAAGTGAGTCGAGTAAAACTTAGCTTTTAAATCTTTTAAAAGAAACTAAAAATTAAGTGTTGACAAAAAAATAGGAAA